>NZ_JBFAIA010000045.1:0-49276 GCF_040654455.1 Nonomuraea sp. NPDC050691 | reverse complement strand
ACCGGCCGACGACGAGCAGCAGGTCCGTGACGGAGCGGTCGGGGTCGGCGGCGAACAGGTCGGCCAGCAGCCGCCGCCCGTGGGCGCGCAGCGCCGCGACGAGCAACTCGGCCTTCGAACGGAAGTGCGCGTACAGGGCGCCGTTGCTCACGCCCGCGGCGGCGGCGATGTCGGCCACGCGCGTGCCGTCGTACCCGCGCCGGGCGAACACGTCGGCGGCGGCACGCAGCAGGCGCTCGCGTGTCTCGGCGGCTGTGACGCCGGGGATGCGCCCCATGAACGAATTAAAAGATCATTCATTTATTGCGTCAAGGGTGGCGCTGACGCTCTTGAAGTTGTCAGACGGCCTTGCAGATGGAAGTGCGTCACGCCAGATGGAAGCGGACATGGCAGTGCGACATCGGGGGTGGCAGTAGGGGCGTGTACGGCAGGAGGTCCGGCCCAGGAGATGGTGGCGGTCTGGCCCCGGCGGCTGGGATCGCCTGGGAGCACCTGCCGCAGGAGCTGGGCTATGGCTCGGGCATGACGTGCTGGCGACGCCTCGCCTCATTGCGTTAGCAGCTCTTAGCCGCCGTGAGGGAGCCGCGGCGGGCGACGGCGACGAAGACGCGAAGCCGTACGTCATCCGGCATTCATCAATCCCATCTATGGGTGAGCCACAACATATCTGTTGGACCTATCGATGATTCTGTAGCACCGTAGGGCTGCGCCAGGTGATCGCGGCCGTTGCGCGCGCCATGGAGGTATGCACGATGAATATTCGGTTCATAAAGCGTCGAGCAGACATGATTCTGAGAGCGAGGCACGCAATGTCATTCGTCAAGAACTCCATCAGCACCTCGACCGGCTCCTCGTCGTCGCGGGAGCGGGCACGCTGGCCGTGACAACCGCCGCCGTCGCGACGTCCGTCCCGCCCACGCCTCCAGCCCGTGGACGTGCGCGTACCACTCCGTCGACCAGGACCTCGCCCTGAATCTCTGCTCCGAGGGACACACCGGCCACGCCACCGGGGAGATCATCGTGTACAACAACAGCCTCACGAAGGCGAGGTACGTCAAGAGGGTCCGGCTCGAATTTCAGTACGGGAACCACGGTGTCCGGGATTGTCTGGTCCTGAGATAAGTGAAGAAGGGCGGATATCGGCGCTGTTACTCCGTCTCCTCCTGGATCAGCGTGCCCGCTGCGGACAGTTTCAGATGCTGACCGGCAAGGTCGAGTACTACAACGGCGCCACATCTGCCACCCGTTCCGTGCTGACCACCTACCACGTGGACGGTACTCGGGGAACACCGTCCAATAGAAGATCCTGACGCTGATCGCCACAGCGCACCATGCTGGCAGGAACTGAGGCCAGACAGGCAAACATGCCTGTAGCAGGAAGCTTTACTACCGGACTCGCATACACAAGGGGCCTGTGACATGAAACCTACTCGTATGCTGCTCGCAGCGACACTGACGACGGCGCTGTCCGTTGTTTCGTTCTCCGGCGCGGCCACCGCCGGCCCCATTCTCAAACCTCGCTACTACTCTGTGGAGGTGACCTGGGAGAGATATGACCCGTACGACATCGACGACTGCGATGTGGAGCACTCCTGCGACACCGTCGAAATGTACGGTTCTCTATCCACTCATACGGACGGGGAGGGCAGCTCGTCCTCGGGTGCGGTTCGGAATATCGCCTACTGGTGGCAGCCGGCCTCGGGATGCGCCGTGGCCGGAGGAGACCTGGTGGGCTGGGAATCCGAAGAGGGAGGGAAATGTGTCAAGGCCGTCTCCGGAAGTGTTGATTACTATTTCCGGGATGTCCTGATGTGCGGTTCCGACACGTATGTACATTGCGATACTCCGTGGCAGAAGAAAAACAACAAAGCCGTTCTCAAGGTCTACCCGGGACGCCAGATAAGGCTTGCCGCCCACTTCCGCGACTACGACCAGCTGAGCGCGGATGAAGATATCTGCCAGGTGAGCACGTGGATCGGGAACCTGACGCACGACACGCTGAAGGATCTCGACCACTCTTCCAGCATGGACACCCCCAGCCAAGGCGACCCCGACGGGAGATGCATAATCTCTTACCGGCTGCGGACCATAAAGGCGCACTATGAGGAGCCTGTCGCGTCGTGATCCTGCTGATCACGGCACCGCGGCGAGGGCCAGAGACGCGATAAGTCAACGTGGTCACCTCGGGGCCTGTAGCAGCCCCGCTGCACCGCCCCTGGTACACCCCATTGAGCCGTTGACGTCCACGACCGGCAGGCGTACGAGACCGAGCCGGGCCAGCAGGTGACGATCGATACTCGCAGCATGAAGCACGGGAACGGAACGACGATCGCTGCTCACTGCTGACACTTCGCGGGGCGGAATTTGGTACCGGCTCGTCGTGGCCCACCTGATTCCGTCTCTACCCATTCGGCCGTCGACAGGTCGGGCTTTACAGGACGGAGCCGTCTAGCGGTGAAACCATGGGGATACCGGTTCTGTATATTCGGGAAGCCGGGCAGGCCCCATCGTCTGACTGCGGTAGGCGGAACATGACACACCTTGAACATGCATGGAGGTTTTCATGCCATTGAAACGAACATCGCGTACGATCCTCCGTCTGGGCGCGGTGGGCGCGGTCCTGTTTATGGAGATGTCGCCGCAAGAGTCGGCGACGGCGGTCGCCGACTCGTTCCCCGTGATGGGTTATATCGTCGAGGTGGAGTTCGTCGACGTGCGGCTCAACTCCGTGGACGATTGCGAGGAACTGGCATCCAACTGTGAGCGAGCCGAGGTGTACGGTACGATCTTCGCTCAATCCAGCTCGGGCGCGAGCGACCTCTATCCATCTCGGAACCTTGCCGAGTGGGGCGGCAGCGGCCTTCCCGGAGTGTGCCCGGGGACCAGCACCCCCAACTATTACTTCTGGTGGGAAGACAACAAGAGTTGCCTGCGCGGCATGTTGGAGGACAACACCTATGCCTTCGCGGATGCCTACATGTGCCCCGCTCACACCTACACGTCCTGCGCAACGAATTATGCGAAGCCAACCAATAGGCATCGCATCAAGGTCAGGCATGGTGAATCCGTCAAGACCTACATCCACTTCCGTGACTACGACGAACTGAGCAGTGACGAGGACGTCTGTCGGACCTGGCAGTGGTGGGGGCCCTTTACCCTGGATCAGCTCAAGACGCTTGACACAACGGGAACGATGAACTCCTATCCCAATAACGGGGCCGGCGACTGCACCGTGAACGTCCGCCTACAGGCTGTCGAGCCGTTCTACGCCATCGGCTGACCCCAAGGGCCCACACGTGAAGCCAAACCGCAAAGGACAGGCCGGAACCTCTCTGCGAGAGTCACCGAGACGCCAATCAGTCATACGAGTAATACGATCACAGGGGAATTCAGATGAAACACAGCCGACTGCTGCTGATCGCGGGATTCCTGGTTGCGGCCGTCATTTCGACAGGTTCGACGGCCCAGGCCGCTGCCTCGGGCTACACCTGCGGAGGCGCCAAGCAGGTTGACCAGGCCAGACTTCCCGGACTCTACTGGAAACTATGCATCAGGTGGCAGAATTACGGAAGCGGCCACGTGGGAAAAAGCTCTCACATCCGGATTATGAATCAGTCGGCCAACACATATGACGTCCAGACCCTCGCCACCCGCATCAGTTGGATTCCCTATACGGGACCCGATTCGGAGGACATGGTGGTCCCGATCATGCACCGCTACATCCCAGGGCAATCGGACGAGGCCGAAGTCTACTACGCATGGGACCCGTCACCCGACACGGGGGACAATGCCTTCAGTAAAATCAGCGCCGTTCAGCTCAGAGCAACCGGGGCACCAATCATGGAAACGTACTCAGTCAGGGGCGACTGGTCGCCCGAAGATCATCACTGAGCCTTTCATCCTCCGCGGGGGTGCTGATCGGCCTTCGAGGAGTCTGAGTGCAGAAATTAGCGACACAGAGTTGATCTTGGTATCGGTTCGATGACGGCCGTTGTTTCTGCTGGTGACAGGCTCTACGTTCCTGGGCCATGCCTTTCGAATTTCTCTCTGATGAGCAGATCGCCCGCTACGGGCGCTTCCCCGAGGAGCCCCTCGCCGGCCGAACTGGAGCAGTTCTTCCGACTCGATCGCGCGGCGCTGAATGTTCTGGCGGCCAGCGGCGTCCAGCGACCAGGCTGGGCTGGGCGGCGCAGTAGGGGACGGTGCGGATGCTCGGGGTCTTTCTGACCGAGGATCCGCTGGCGGCCCCGCCCGGCGCGGTGGCGTTCGTGGCCGAGCAGGTCGGGCTCGATCCGGCGAATCTGGCCGACTATGGTCACCGCCAGCAGACGGTCTACGAGCATGTGTGGGAGATCCGCCGGCTGCTGGGCTACCGCGACTTTGGCGCCTGCGAGAGCGAGGTACGGCACTACGTGGCGGCGCGGGTGTGGGTGTCGGTGGAGGGGCTGCGGGCGTTGTTCGACCGGGCGCGGGTGCACATGCTGAAGGAGCGCATCCTGCTGCCCGGCATCACCGTGCTGGTAAGGCTGGTCGGCGAGGTGTGGCGGGCGGAGAACGAACGGCTGCACGCGCTGCTGCCAGGCCGCCTGTCCCGCATGTTCGCCCGGGGCGGCACCGACGCTATCGCAGACAGTCTCACTGTCTGCGATAGCAGATCATGATCATCTAGCGCTGATTTCTGCTCTCAGACTCCAAGTGGTCGCTATTACAGCTGGTGGAATCCCCGATCACCTGACACATCGCCTGCCGCCGGGTGGGGATTGCGATCAGGGAGTGGAAGCTGCCACGCGTTCTGCGCCTTCATCGCCGCCCCGGCCTACGGGTGGGCCGCCGAGCGCGAGGTGCTCGAGGTGGCGATGCGCCGCCACCCAGTACTGCTCAAACCACTCGCTCTCTGGGAACCAGGCGCGCCCCACCACCTGCACCCGCCCGAGGCTGTCGAAGACCTGGACCTGCCCGAGGCCGCGCTGCTCCTGGCCGGCGAAGGCATTCGACCCTGGCAAACCAGCGCAGCCGTCCGGGCATCCCTGAAGCGAGTACGGGCATAACAGTTGATCTTCAGCTCCGCACGCCACGACCACGGTTTCAAGATCCAGTAGGTGTCTTGAGTATCTTTACCCGCTGGTCTTACCGTCGTGACCATGCGCCAGATCGACGACGTGGACGTGCTCAAGGTCATGACCAACCGGTTCCGGATGAAGCTCTTCAGCCTCCTGTTCCGGATCGGCCCGGTCACGGTGAGCGAGCTCGCCAGGCGGATGGATGCCGACCCCGGCCAGGTGAGCTATCACCTGCGGCAAATGGAGCCATATGGGTTGATCGAGGACGTGCCGGAGCTCGCCCGGGACAGCCGGGAACGCTGGGTGCGAGCATCTATGGGCGGGTTTGTAGTGATGGATCTCAAAACTCCGGAAGCCAGAGCCGCGGTGCGGGCCTGGAATTCACAGTGGGTGATCGACCAGTTCGAGCGGCTGCGCGACTTCGAACGCACGCACATGACACTTCCCGAGGAATGGCAGGACGCCTCCTTTGGAGGCGCCCACCACCTACGGCTCACCAGTGATGAACTCTGGCAGCTCGCCGAGCAGCTCAACGCCGTGTTGCAGCCATGGCGCGAGCGGACCAAATCGCGCGTCGAATCAAGCGAGGCTCCACCGGATACACGCCCGGTTTTTATCTTCTACCACGCGTTCCCCGAAGAGCCCTGAGGAGCCTTCCATGTCTTTCATGCATGAAGAGTGGGGCCGCGCTCACCTCGCTGAACAGCAAGCCGAGGCCGAACGATTACGCATGATCCCGCCGCACTCACGCAAGCGCGTTCTTCTACGCCTCCGCGGTCGGTTCGCGGTCACCCTCCGCCGCCTCGCCGACCACCTCGAACCTTCCTGATGCTCCTGAGGTCGCCGGGCCATTGACGCTGAGAGGCTCCGGCTTGCCCGGCCTGGGGCATCTGACCGTCGCATGGTCCCTGTGCGGACCAAAAAGAACGATCTTCGGCCGACTATCGTCAATGTCGATGACGCGAGCGCCACCGAGACTACTGGGCCAAAATGGCCCGCATGCCTACCATGCCCGAAGATCACGTCGAGACTGCAAACCCCTCCCCACTCAACGACTACGACAGGATGGCTGAGGGTTACGCGGCCGAGAACGAAACCAGTCTCCTCAACGCGTACTATGAGCGGCCCGCGATGCTGGAGCTTGCCGGGAACGTGGCCGGAAGGCGCATCCTCGACGCCGGCTGCGGCTCAGGCCCTCTGTTCTCCGAACTGCGCGATCGAGGCGCCATCGTCACCGGCATCGACGCGAGCGCCGGGATGCTGGAGCAGGCCCGACGGCGGCTGGGCGCCGACGCGGATCTGCGGGTGGTCGATCTGACCAGCCCACTGCCCTTCCCCGACGACGCGTTTGACGATGTCATCGCGTCGCTGGTGCTGCACTACCTGGAAGACTGGGGACCGACACTGGCCGAGGTGCGACGCGTGCTGAGGCCTGGTGGCAGACTCCTCATCTCGGTCGACCATCCTTTCAGCGTCGTTCTCTTTCAGCACATGGCCGGGAAAAGGCCCAAGTACTTCGAGACGCGCAGCCGGACCGAAGAATGGGTCATGGGTGGGCAGACCGTCCAGATGAGGTTCTGGAACCGGCCGCTGCACGCGATGACCGAGGCCTTTGGCGCGGCGGGCTTTCGCATCAGCGTCATCAGCGAACCGCCGTTCGTGCCGGAAGCCCGCGAAGTGTTCCCCGAGGAGCTCCGCGAGTTCGAGCTCACCCGCACGAGGTTCTTGTGCTTCTTGTTCTTCGTTCTCGAAGCCAGCTAACAGCATCTCGTCACGATCGGTTGTGGTGACTGAGCGTTCACCGGGCGATTCCGACCAGCTGAAGCGCTCAGTCATACTTGAGGCAGCAGTTGATCTTCGGCTTCGTACTGTCAACTTCGATGACGCAAACGCTGGTACTTCGATATCCGTCGAACTGACAGTGCCCAGGTCCGGAGCCAGTCTCACTGTCATCTTCGCTGCTTCCAGACAAAGATGTCAGTCGCTCCGCCATGGGATCAAGATCCACCTGATGGGGGTTCTGGGCGTATGTGGGCTGAAGGCCTGACGAGGTATGGAACACTTCGACCCCGTCTACGAACACCGCGACGGCACCTACGAGCCGGCCTGAGCGGGGCGTCCCCGGCCCGTCGTCCTCTGTGGAAGGGTGCGTTCTGAATCACCACGGGGTGTGGGAGGACGTGCGGGTGTCCAGCGAGAAACTGAAGCCGCTTGAGGCGAGCGACCCGAAGAAGGTCGGTGGGTACCGGCTGCTGGCGCGGCTGGGAGTCGGCGGGATGGGGCGCGTCTACCTGGGCCGCTCGAAGGGCGGCCGGCCGGTCGCGGTCAAGGTGATCCACCCGTACCTGGCGGGGGACCCGCAGTTCCGGCGGCGGTTCAAGGCGGAGGTCGCCGCGGTGCGGCGGGTCGGGGGCATCCACACCGTGCAGGTGGTGGACGCCCGTGTCGACGCCGATCCGCCCTGGCTCGTGACCGAGTACATCGCGGGGCCGTCGCTGCACGAGGCCGTCGGCGAGCACGGCGCGTTCTCGGCGGCGGCGGTCGCAGGGCTCGGCGCGGGCCTGGCCGAAGGGCTGATGGCGATCCACGAGCGGGGCGTCGTCCACCGGGACCTCAAGCCCGGCAACGTGCTGCTCGCCCAGGACGGGCCCCGCATCATCGACTTCGGCATCGCACGCGCGCTCGACGCCACCTCGCAGACCACTCGCACCAGCGTGGTCGGCACGCCCGGGTTCATGTCGCCCGAGCAGCTTCGGGGCCGCGAGGTCGGGCCGGCCAGTGATGTGTTCTGCCTGGCTGCCGTGCTGGCCTTCGCCGCCACCGGCCGGCGGCCCTTCGGCGAGGGCCCGATCGAGGCCCTCGGCTACCGCGTCGTCAATGAGGAACCCGACTTGACCGGCGTGCCGGAGCCGCTGCTCCCGCTGATCGCATCCGGCCTGGAGAAGGATCCGGAAGACCGGCCCGGCCTCGACGCCTTCCTCGAACGTTGCTCCGCGCTCGCCGAGGGCGGGGACGCTCCGCTGCCGGAGCCCGTCAGCACGATGATCGCCACGCGGGTGGCGGAGACCGAGGTGCTGGCGCCCCCACCGCAGTACGCGCCGGGGAACGGCCGGCGGCTTCCGCCGCTCGGACGAATGAAGCTCCCGGTGGCCGCGGTCGTGGGCGTCCTGCTGGTCGCCTTCGCCGCCTGGGCCATCGGGGACGACGGAAACGCACCCGCCACCTCCAAGGCCATCGCCACTCCCCAGCAGACCCCGACTTCCCCGACACCCGCGCCTCAGCCGTCCGAGACCGCGAGCGCCACCGACAGTGCCACCCCCACCCCCACCCCCACATCCGATCCCACCCGCAAGGCGTTCGAGAAGATCTCGGCGGGCGACTGCCTGGACGCCTACGAGCGTCCGTCCGGCGGGTGGAGCAGGAGCAGGCCGCGCGCGGTCGGCTGCAGCCGCTCCGACGCCTACCTGAAGGTGCTCAAGGTGGTCGACGACTCCTCCGAGTGCATCGGGAACGGCGCCGATCTGGACGGGGAACTGTGGTGGAGCTACGGCGAGGACGCGAACGAGATCGCCCTCTGCGTGCAGCGGCAGTTCCGCACGGGTGACTGCTTCCTGGCCACAAAGGGTGAGAACGAGAACTCGGTCTCCATCAGCAACACGGATCTGATGACGTCGTGGCCGTGCGGGGACGGCTCCGCTCCGGGGGAGTACGACTTCGTCCTCCGTATCACCGCGTTCACCAGCGGTGCCTGCCCGCCGGGCGGCAGAAGGGTCCACTGGGAGGTCCGAGGCCGCACCCTCTGCACCCGCATAGTCTGACCACGTCCGCCCCTACCGGCAACGAAGCTGGAACGGGGCCCTGCCGGCCGCGCGGGACCTGCTCATGTGAAAGGCTACGCCGCCCACGCGATGGACCCATCGACCCCCTCAAGGCGTTCTGGGATCCTTGTCGGCGGCAGTTCCGCATGGGGCAAAATGTGCCGATGACGATCTCCGCTGACGACTCCGGTCCGGTCCGGATCGTGACGGCCGTTCTTCGCGACGGCGATCGGGTGTTGCTGTGTCATCGAAGCGCCGGACGCCGTTGGTATCCCGACGTGTGGGACCTGCCGGGCGGTCATGTCGAGGAGGGGGAGGATCCGAAAGAGAGCCTTGTCCGCGAGCTTCGAGAAGAGTTGGGAATCACGGCATCGGAGCCGTCCGGCCCGCCGATGCAGGAGATCCGGACCGCGACGTTCGACATGCGGATCTGGTTGGTCGACAGGTGGACCGGAACACCCGTCAACGCCGCGCCGGACGAGCACGACGCTGTGGCGTGGTTCGAGACGTCCGACCTTGACAGCCTGCGTCTCGCCCATGAGTCGTATCTCTCGATGCTCACCGCCGTGCTCGTCACGTGACGTCGCTCCAGGAGCCGGGGATGTGCGCTCATCGGCAGATCCGCGCACGCGCACCCGGCTCGGTTCATGATTGATCGCTCGGAGGGAGAACGCGAGCTGCGCGACCTGATCGCAGCGCTCCATCACCTCTCGATCCGGTCACGCCTTCGGGGCGAGATACCAGATCTGCGTGCCGGCGTTCGTGCACGGGGTGACCCGCGCCTCGGCGCCGTCCGCCGTGGAGCCGTTGGCGACGTCCAGGCACAGTGCCTGGTTGTTGCGGGGTTTGAGCACATAGGCGGATCTGCCGACCGCGACCGGCAGCCATTGCTGCGCGCCGGTACCGTTGCACGTCCACAGGTGCGCCTTGTCGCCGGGATCCACCGAGATGTTGCCGTTGGGCACGTCCAGGCACTTGTCCGATTTCGGGTTGACGAAGGAGAACACGCCGGCGGACTGGCGCACCGGGCGCCACTGCTGGGCGAGCGCGCCGTTGCAGGCCCACTGCTGAATGCGGGCGCCGTTCTGCGCGGATCCTTCGCTGACGTCCAGGCATCGGCGGCTGGCGAGGTTGACGGCGCGGTAGACGGCCGAGGTGGACACGCCGGTCGCGTCTCCGGTGCCGGCGGCGGAGCCGGTGGCGACGTACGCCTTGCAGGTGCCGTCGGTCACGTCGGTCGCGATCTCCAGAACCCGGGAGCCGTCCGGGGTGGGCAGGAGCGGCGAACTGTAGTTCTGGCAGGGCAGGTACAGGTCGGGGTTCGGTGGGGTGGAGTCGATGCCGACCTTGACGGGTGCGTCGATCTCGTACCAGGCGCCGGCTCCGTTGGCGGTGTTGACGAGGACGGTCCGGCCGCTCTCCGGGAGGACGGTGGCCTCTCCGCGGTCGCCGCCGGTGCGCACCAGTCTGGCCACCACCATGACCCGCCCGTCGGGGCCGCCGCCTGGGGCCCATGCCAGGGTGGGCGCGTGGGCGAGGTGCTTGCCGTCCGCTGTGCGGACGATGGTGCCGCGGTCCTCCGGGTGCCCCCAGTCCCAGCCGTCGGGAGAGGTACGCAGGTACACCCGGCAGCCGTGCCCGTTGGCGACCGGCCGGATGTCGCAGTACTCGTACACCATCAGGTAGCTCCCGTTCGGGAGCCGCCTGACCACCGGCATGCCGGGGCTGTCCTCGGCGTTCACGTCGGTGGCGGCGTCCACGGCGACGGTGTTGACCTTGGCGCTCCACGTCTGTCCGCCGTCGTCGGAGCGCACGCGTGCGAGCGTCTGACCGTAGCGTGGTTGCTGGGTCTTGTCCGAGAAGTGCATGACGAGCCGCCCCGACGCCTCGGAGAACTCGGGCTCCCACAGACCGTGGCCGGTGGAGCCGGTCGCGATGGGGCCGGGGAGTGGCGTCCAGGTGTATCCATGGTCGGTGCTCGTCCAGCCGACGATCCGCGCGTTGGGATCGGGTTGATCCTCGCCGCCGCCGACGGCGTTGATCGACGTGGCCCAGATGAGGGTGCCCGCCGCGCCGGCGCCGAGCTGACGAGGGAACTCGAACAGCGCCGAGCAGCACGCGAACTCGCCGGCGGCGAGGTCGGGGCGGATCTCGCTGATGGGACGGAAGGTCAGCCCTCCGTCGGTGCTCTCGTGGATCGTCCCGCCGGCGCCGGTGTTGGTGGAGGCGAGCACGCGGCCGTTGTGGGCGGTGTCCGCGTGCTGCAGCCGGATGACCCGCGGATACCAGGCCTGACCGGGGCTGAGCAACGGCGTACCCTGCGCCACGCTCGCCTCGGCGGGGGCGGCGACGCCTATGCCCATCACCAGCAGGAGTGCGAGCAGAACTTGTCTGAGGCGAGTCACACCGGCCGAACGCATCGAACCTCCACTCGTGAACTGTCGCGTCGATGGCAGCCAGGACGTGTGATGTCTCCCCACGGCGCATGGCCTCTGCCAGGTGGCCGATGCTACGGGTGGCCGCAGGCGAAGGCGTCAGCCTGCCGCCGTATTCGCCGTCGACTTCTGCGGTAGCACGCGCTCCCCGCGAGTATGCCCTGACCGACCGCTGGTGCCGGGGACCCCGATGCCGGGTTACCACGGCTGGTTGACATCAGACGTGCGCTACCGCGGTTGGTGGAAGCCGATGGTCCACTCAGCGGTTGACGACCGCCAAGTCGGCTGACGGTTACCGTCAGCCGCGAATTGCGTATGCCATCCAGGATCGGAGAGACCATCGTGGAATACAGCCGCCGAGACGCCTTCAGGCTCGCCGTCACCGCTGGTGCCACCTTGCTGGGCGGCAGCGTCACCCAACAGGCTTCCGCATCCGCGACCCGGCGGGCCGGGCCCGTCAACCCCTACCCGGGTGGTGAGGACGGCACTGTCGTCGCCCTGCGTCACGCGCTGGACGACGCCGCCAACGGCATCGCCGGGCCGGCCGGCCGCGACGCCCAGGGACGAATCATCGTCCGCGCCAGGGCGGGCCATCGCCACGTGCTGCGGGCCAACCTGATCATCCCGGGCAACACCCACCTCGACGCGACCGACGCCCGGTTCGTAGCGAACTTCGTCTCGTCGGGCACCTCCAAGACGATGGTGCTCAACCACGTCCCCAGCGCGACGACCGGCGGATACAGCGCACCGGGCAACATCGCGATCACCGGCGGCTCCTGGGACCCGGTCTGGCAGTACCTGCAGAACGGAGCCACGCCACCCGCGATGAACGTCATCACGATGCAGCACACCTCCGGCGTCGAGCTGGCCGGCATCACCATCTACAACGTCAAGTGGTGGCACGCCATCGAGCTCAACGCCGTGCGGAACGCCACCGTACGAGGCTGCCACCTCCTGGGCTGGATCGTGCCCCCCGAATACCAGGACAAGCTGTGGCACGGCGAGGCCGTCCAGCTCGACCTGGCCGGCAGCGCCAACACCTGGGCGGGGGCCAAGGACGGAACGCCCTGCACCGACATCCGCATCATCGGCAACACCTGCGACAAGTCCGGATCACAGGGCCCCTGGGGTACCCTCGCCGGATCCCACACCGCTGTTCCCGGCGTCCGCCACTCCCGGGTCTGGATCGAGAACAACGTGGTCGACAACGCCATCTGGGATGGGATCACGCCGTTCAACACCGAGGCCGTGTACATCCGGGGCAACCAGCTCACCAACTGCCACGGCGGGGTGTACGTCCGGGCCGCCAACTCCGGGGTCAACCCGCTGACCACCGTGGAGATCACCGGCAATACCGTGGGCCCGCTCCGCCCGGACGCCGGTGGGAAGGTCAGGTGGGGGATCGGCCTCGCCGCCTACACTCAGGACGCCCCCATCGGCGACATCCTCGTCGCGGGCAACACGGCCCCCTCCTTCGCCTACAACAACCGGCAGTGGATGACCTTCCGCCAGCCGCCGCAGACGAGCTGACAGATCCGTGGACCGGCCGCCGCTGGTCGGCCGGTCCTACGGCGCGCCGCCGCCACGCCTCACGCCCACGGCAGGGTCACCTCGACCCTGAACCCGCCCTCTGGCAGCGGTTGCCCGTGCGCCGTGCCGCCGAGTGCCTCGGCGCGCTCGTGGATGCCGATCAGGCCGTGCCCGCCCGCGCCGGCCGGCCCGCGCTCCGCGCCCCCGATGCCGTCGTCGGTGACCTGGATGTGCAGCCCGTCCGCCGTATAGCGCAGCAGCACCTCGGCATCGGCGTCCTTCCCGGCGTGCTTGAGCGTGTTGGTCAACGCCTCTTGCACGATCCGGTACGCGGCCAGGCCGATGTCCGGCGGCGCCTGACGAGTCGGGCCCTCGACGCGTAATCGTACGTCGATGGGCAACCACTCGGTCATCTCCTGGATCGCCTCGATCCCCGGTCGCGGCAGCGTCGGGTCCTCCCGCAGCACGCCGAGCAGCATCCGCAACTCGGCCAGCGCGGTACGGCCCACGTGCCCGATCGCCTCGACGGCCGCCCTCACCCCGGCCTTGTCGTCGTTCAGCAGCGCGACCCCCGCGCCCGACGACTGGATCACCATGGCGCTCACGTTGTGCGCCACGATGTCATGGAGTTCGCGGGCGATGCGGATGCGTTCCTCGGCCAGCGCGGCCTGGGCCTTGCTCTCCTCGGCGCGGGCCGCGGCGCGCGCCACCGCCTCGGCCTCCGACCGCCGCAGCCGGCCCAGCCCCCATGCCGCCGCGCACGTCACGAACGACACCGCGAACAGGTCGTCCGGAGGCTCCGGAAACACCGGCCCCGCCCACATCCGCGCTACCGTCACGACCGTCGGCAGCAGCGTGCCCGCGAGGAACACGACCGCCCACCGCGAGGACGACCACCGGCCCGCGGTGTAGAGCACGAGCATGAGCGCGGTCGGCGTGCTCAACTCCGACCACGAGGCGTTCCACTCCGCCCAGACGTCCCACCGGCCACCGACGAACCACAGCGTCCACGCCAGCGCCAGCACCTGCACCGGGTACCTGCGCCGCACGGCGAGGCTCGCATAGGCCAGCAAGTCGCCCCAGAACGTCACGGGCAGGCTGCCGGGACTGGCGATGGTGTGATCGCTGTAGGGCACCTCCACCAGGAGGAACGTACAGGCTGCCACAGCCAGCAGCGCATCGGCGAGCTGAGGATGCTCGCTCCACCAGTCCAGGGCTCGCCGCATCATGATCAAAAGCTACGGGCGGTACGTCACGCGCGCCAGGGAACTGCCGAAGCCGGGGGATCAGATCCCCTCTCCGGTCACGATGCCGGCGGGCCGTCAGGCGTGCGACGAGCTTTCCCGGCCAGGGCTGATGAGACCGGATTCGTACGCCAGCGCCACGACCTGAGCGCGGCTGGTGAGGTTGAGTTTCGACATGGTGCGGTTGAGATGGGTTTTGACGGTGGCTTCGCTGACATGGAGCCGGATGGCGATCTCGGCGTTGGACAGCGCCCGCCCGACCAGTTTGAGCACCTCGACCTCGCGGGCGGTGAGGAGGTGCAGCGCGGGCGAGAGCAGGGCGGGGGAGGGGTCCGTCTGACTGGTGTAGGCCTCGATCAGGCGCCGGGTGACGGTGGGTGCGAAAAGCATGTCGCCCGATGCCACCGTGTGGACGGCGGCGATGAGTCGTTCCGGCGGGGTGTCCTTGAGGAGGAATCCCGAGGCACCGATGCGGAGAGCGTTGTAGACGTACTTGTCCAGGTCGAAGGTGGTCAGAATGAGCACCCGGGGTCGATGGTCGCTGTCGGTGGACAGGATGCGCTCGGTCGCCGTCACGCCGTTCATGCCCGGCATTCTGATGTCCATGAGGACGACGTCGGGTCGGGTGGACGCCGCCTGCTCGATGGCTTCCTCGCCGGTCGCCGCCTCTGCGACGACGTCGAGGTCGGGGGCCGCGCGGAGCAGCGCCGCCAGGCCCGCGCGGACGAGGATCTGATCGTCGACGACAAGTACCTTGATCATGTGTTCGGTCCACCGTGTGACTGAGGAGGTTGATCGTCCTGGTGCGAGGACGACAGGGGCAGAGTGACCACGACCTCGAATCCGCCTGACGGCTTCGATCCGGCTGCGACCGTTCCCTTGTAGAGCTTGACGCGTTCGCCTATGACGATCAAGCCGTGGCCGTTCTCCTGCGGGGTGGCGGCCGCTCCACGCCCGTCATCGGTGACGCGTAATTCCAGCAAGGCGCCGTAATGGAGCGAAACCCGCGCCGTGGCCGGGCCCGCGTGTTTCAGCACATTGGTGAGGCATTCTTGAACGACGCGGTACGCGCACAGGTCGATACCGGGTGCCAGCGGGCGTACCTGGCCGGTGATCGACACCTCGACCGGCAGACCCGCCGAGCGCAGCCGTTCCACCAGTTGGTCGAGCCGTTGCAGGCCGGGTGCGGGGGCATAGTCGTCCACGTCTTCGTCCATGTTGTCCAAGTTGTCCATGTCGATGCGCAGGACGGACAGCAGGCGTCTCATCTCCCCCATGGCCTCGCTGCCGGTGTCGGCGATGGTGGTGAGCGCGCCGCGCGCGGTGGCGGGATCCGAGCCGAGGACGTACCGGGCGAGCCCCGCCTGGATCACGATGACCGACATGTGGTGGGCGACCACGTCATGCAGTTCGCGGGCGATGCGCACCCGTTCCTCGGTCACGGCCCGCCGCGCCCTGTCCTCCTGCTCTTGGCGCAGCCGTTCGCTGAGGTGGGCGAGCCGCCTGTTGCGCTCGACCAGCATCCGGGTGCTGTTGCCGAACGTCCACGCGACGGCGACCATGATGCTCGTCTGCGCGAGGTTCGGCCAGACGAACTCGTCCGGGCCGAGGAACGCCGCGTGCCACAAGGAGACCACCGGGAGCAGGACGCACGGGACGGACACGGCAGGCGCTCGCCGACCGGCCACGGTGTAGAGCGCCAGAAGCGGTGCCACCCCGTTGAGCCTGGCATCGTAACCGGCCGCGTGGAAGACGATCGCGGCGGCGCAGGAGATCATCAGCACGAGGACCGGGGCACGCCGGCGCCAGGCCAGCGCGAGGTTGGCCACAAGAGTCAACGCCACGCCGGCGACATCCAGCGAGCGCCGCGCATGGCCCGGATCGACCGAGCCGTCGAACGAGACGAGACCGAACGTCAGGGTGACGCCGGCGACCACGACGCCGAACAGCAGATCGGTGAGAAAAGGGTTCATCACGGCGAGCCGTCTGAGGGACGACAGCACCTTTGCGCGCATCAGCGCATGGTAACCGCGACCGGCCGCGTCGCTCATCACTCATGCGGATGACCGCCGCTACAACCTGGGCGGTATACACGCGGCACCGTACCGCGGCCGGTTGACCACGCTGGGGGAGGCGATACGCCGGACACGCCTGGCGGTGTTCGAAGTCAACGGACCGGGCACCGATGACTTCCGGGCCGCATCGGTGTCCATAGCACTGGCGACAGGCAACGTACGCCGAGCCACGCACGTCCCCTCGCATGCGGGGCCCCCTGTCAGCCCGACGACCCGGCGCACCTCGACTGGCTCCAGAGCGCCTACGCGCACCTCATGGGCCGCACCGCCTATGAGTCCATCTCCAGGGCCATGACAACCGCCACCGACCACCCGTTCGCCGACATCCTGAACGCCGCGCGCAAGGTCGTCCTCTCCCGGACCCTGAAGACGGCCGACTGGGCCCACACCACCATCGCCGCCGGTGACACGACAGAAGAGATCGACAAGCTCAGGCTGGACGGCGACGGCCACATCGTGGTCTGGGGCGGCGTCAGCCTCTGGCGGTCGCTCATGCGGCTCGACCTGGTCTCCAGCACCGCCTCCAGCAACGGGATCGTCTGTCTGCGGCACCGGCGACACCGCTGACCCAGCGGCCGGCACGCACAACGAGCGGCAGCCGGGCGAGCGCGGCTACCGTGGGGCCGCCGGCGCCGTCGGGATGGGTTCTGCCGCCGACGAGGGCTCGGCGGAACTCACTCGCGTGACGGTGACGCCGGGCAGCTCCGGGGGCCGACGCTCTGTCCAGCACCGATGACCGTGACCTGAGCCGGACCTCTCGGCGCCATGGCGGCGGCCGTGCACACGATCTGCTCGACGGCCAGTGCGGACAGTTCGCCGGTCGGAGTGGACAGGGTCACCACCCAGTGGCCTACCGGCTCGGCGGTCACCGCGAACGGACCCGCTTCGGGCGGGACGTCGGTGGTGAACCCGTGCGCCTGTTCCCTCGCGGTGGGTCCGGCAGCCAGCAGCGCGAGCGTGTCCGCTTGGGACAGCCGGCGACCGGGCCGCGTCACCGCGCTGAGCCGGCCGTTCTTCACCAGGTAGAGGGTGATCGTCGTGGGCGGTGCGACGGCTCCGCTCGGCGGGGCGCCGGCGGGGATGGCGTCGCTGGGTCGCACGCCGCAGCCGGCCACGGCGACGAGCGATACGAGGCCCGCGGCGAGCACGCGGCGGGCGGGCCCGATCCTCACTCGGGGCCTCCGTCCGGATCGTGTTCCCGGCACGGCAGGCGCAGCGTGAACACGGCGCCGCCGTCCGGGGCGTTGGCGACGGTGAGCTCGCCTCGGTGCAGGCGCGCGTTCTCCCGCGCGATGGCGAGGCCGAGGCCACTGCCCTCGGACCTGGCCCTGGCCGCGTTGGCCTTGTAGAACCGGTCGAACACGTGCGGCAGCACCGCTTCGTCCAGCCCCGGTCCGTGGTCGCGGACCTCGAGAGCGATCCAGCGCGGGTCGGCGGAAAGCCGTACCGACACCGGTGGCTCGCCGTGCCGCAGGGCGTTGCCGACCAGGTTCGCGAGGATGACGTCCACTCGGCGCGGGTCCAGCCGCGCCGTCACCGCGGGGGGAAGCTCGGCATGCACCTGCTCCGACCAGCCCCGCGTACGCAGGGTGGCGCGCACCAGCTCGGCCACGTCGACCTGGTTCAGCGCGAGGGCCGCGACGCCGGAGTCGAACCTGCTGATCTCGATGAGGTCGTTCACCAGCCCGGTGAGGTTGAGCGTCTCCTGGCTGACCAGCCTGGCGGCCCTGCCGGCGGGCTCGGGCAGCCGGTCCGCCTCCTCGTCGAGGACGTCGGCGACCGCGGCGAGCGCGGCCAGCGGGGTGCGCAGCTCGTGGGACACGTCGGCCACGAACCGGCGGGCGTCGGCCTCCATCCCGCGCAGCTGCTCGACGTGCCGTTCCAGCTCCGCGGCGGTGTTGTTGAACGTGCGTGCCACGTCGGCCAGCTCATCGGAGCCGCGGACCGCGATCCTGGTCCGCAACTCGCCCTCGCCCAGCAGGCGTGCCGCCCGGCCGAGCTCACGCACCGGACCCAGCACGCCACGGGTCGCCAGCAACGCCAGGACGACCGCGAACGCCAGGGCCGCCCCGCCGGTGAGCCAGGCGCGTGCGGCGAGCGCGTCGATGCTGCGCTGTTCGGAAAGCAGGCTGCGCACGGTGTAGACCTCGATGCCGGACAGCCGCGTCGTCCGGTTCTGCTCGACGATCAGCAACGGCGCGCCGATGATCAGGTAGGGCTCGCCCTGCCACACCACGCGTTGCCACGCCATGACGCCGTCGGCCACCGTCCGCCGCAGCGGCAGGGGAATCATCCCGGGCTCCAGGATCTGCCCCGCCCCGCCCGGCCTCCAGAGCCCCGGCGCCGGGCCGGGCGGGCCGGGCGGGCCGGTCGGCGAGTACAGCTCGTGGTAGACGGCGACCGCTCGGCTGTCCCCGTCGGTCATGGTGCCGGCGATCTCGCCGAGCTCGTCCAGGCCGGGCGTCGCACTCCGCAGCGGGAAGAGCTCCTCCATGCGGTCTCTCATCGCCTGCACCGCGGCGTCCTGGGCCCGCTGCAGGATGTCGTTGCGGGCCTGGACATAGATCCCGCCGGCCACCGCCGCCGCGGTGACCACACACAGCAGCGCGAACGCGAACAACAGCCGGGCACGCAGCCCCAGGCCCGGCAGAGGCGCCACCCGGCGGCTCACACCGGCCCGAACCGGTACCCGAACCCACGTACCGTCTGCACGTAGACGGGCGCCGCCGAGTCGTCCTCGATCTTCGCGCGTAACCGCTGCACGCACGCGTCCACGAGACGCGAGTCGCCGAAATACCCGTGCTCCCACACCGACTCCAGCAGCTGCTGGCGGCTGTGCACCCGGCCCGGCGTGCCGGAGAGCTCGAGCAGCAGGCGCAGCTCGGTCGGGGCGAGGCTGACCGGCACGCCGCGGTGGGAGACCACCAGCCCGGCCCGATCGATGGTCAGGTCCCCGTGCCGCTCCAGCTCCGCCTGGTCCCGGCCGATGCGCCGGAGCACCGCGCGGATGCGCGCCTCGAGCACCCTGGGCTGCACCGGCTTGACCACGTAGTCGTCGGCGCCCGCCTCCAACCCGGCCACCACGTCCATGTCGTCGCCGCGCGCGGTCAGCATGATGATCGGTATTTCGCCGGTGGCCCGGATGCGGCGGCAGACCTCGAACCCGTCCATGCCGGGCAACATCAGATCGAGCACGACGACGTCCGGAAGGTCCGCACGCAGCCGGTCCAGCCCCTGCTCGCCGGACTCCACCGCGCGCACCCGGTGCCCGTGCCGGGTCAGGGCCAGCTCAAGGCCCTCCCGCACGGCCGGGTCATCCTCGATCAACAACACTCGCGACACGCCGCCGAGTCTCACAGCACGCTCCGTCAATCGCCCGCCCGTCAACCCCACCCACTGTCGGCCGGCCGTGTCCCCGCCTCGTCCGCGCCGTGTCATGGTTGCGTCACGGTCGCGCCGACGGTGGTCGCCGTCGAGAAACGGTGACATGCGGCGGACAACGCGCTCATATTCGGCGCCAATCGTAATCGTCATGAACGAACCACGCGCCATCCCACCTCGGCCCCGGGACCGGCTGTTCGCCGCGGTCACGCTGGTGCTCGCCGTTCTCCTGCTGCCCGCGGCGTTCGTCCGCCACCCCGGCCGCGCCCGCGAACTGGCCTGCCGCTGGGCGTTACGGATGCGGTTCCCCGCCGAGGACCTCACCGGGCTCACCGGCGGCGCCATGGCGGCGTTCACCGCGGCGCGCACCGAGGCGCTCTGGCGTCACGGCCAGCTCATCGGCCTCACCTCGGGATACCGCGACCCCCTCGTCCAGCAACGGATGTTCGACGAGGAGGTGCGCCGCTCCGGCTCCCCGGCCTCGGCACGCATGCTCGTACTACCGCCGGCGGAATCCAACCACGTCAAGGGCATCGCGCTGGACGTCCGCCCCCACGAAGGCGCGCGCTGGCTCGAGGAGCACGGCGCCCGCTACGACCTCTACCGCATCTACGACAACGAGTGGTGGCACTTCGAGTACCGCCCGGACAGCGGTGGCACACCACCACGACGACGCCCCCACCCCGGCTTGGGCCATGTCATCGAGAACGGGGACCAGACGTAGTCGAGGTCCGGGGCCGCCCATGGGGGTTTCGCTGACATCGGACACCGCCGGTCGCGGGAGGGCTCGTCATCTCCTCGTCGCTCCGGCGCGGGAGTCCTCCGCCATTGTCGCGATCCGGCCCGATATTTCGAGCACATCGACGAGCTCGCGAAACTGGTACGCTCCGGGAATTCCTGAAGATCCTTCGATCGGGTACCGAGTCCGATCCACTGAAGAAGGCATATCCTGATGCGCCGTTTACCGGTTCTCTTATCCGCTGTGCTCATCGGCCCGGCGGCGACGCTCGCCGTCCCGGCCACGGCTGAAGCCGCCGTTCCCGATGTGGTGCGCGCTGTGCAGAACCAGCTCGCCAGGGGGGTGAGCGTGAAGTTCACGCAGTACGGAAGCGTTACTCTCGGCGCCAGAAACAAATATGACAATCACACCGCCCGGGTGTTCCGCTATGAACCGCTGCAGGACGGAACGCTGCAGCTGAGCAGGGGTGGAGTCGTCGCGGCGAGCCTCACGCGCCGGGTGAACTTCAACCCCCATCTCCTCCCGCTCGCCAAGGAACGCGCCGCCGAGGGCGATCTGGTCGCGAAAAGCCTGGTGGCGCAGACCCAGGCACACCGCTGGGTCAACACGAAGGGCTCGTTCTACACCACGGGACGCTTGTGGACGGCCGGCCTTCCCCAGGGAAAGACCTGGGCGCGGCGCGGCAAGTGCAGCGCCGGGGCCACGGCCTTCAGTGACCAGATCATCAACATCTTCGAGATCAAGACGCTCAAGGCGCTGATCGCCGACGCCGACGAGCGGAAGTTCAACCTGCCGAACCCCGCCGGCAGAACCCCGGCCATGAAGCGGACCGGATTCTATTCAGGAACCATCACGTTCGCCGAGCTTTACGCGTTGTCACCCACATTCCGGGAAGTGGCCGGGACGCTACCTGGCCCCCGTTATGCGAACACGGCCATAGGGTGGTCCATCGTCTTCGACGCGCAAGGTCTGCCTTTCCAATTCGGCTCGGGCTGGAGCACTCAGGAAAAGCAGAAGCCTTCCAGTGAGGGAGGCGCCAGGACTGACATCCAGGCTTGGGGGCCGGCCACGACCATCGCGCGACCCGGGCCGAGTCAGGTCGGCGTGGTCCGCGCTCCGGCCGGGGGCCTGCCCGAGTTCGACGACATGGTCGAAGTGATCAAGGCGGTCGAACGGTGAGGCCGAGGTGCTGATATGACAGGGCCCAGGTCAGCGGGAGGTTCCACGCTCATGCTCAGTGACGCCGGACAGGCCTTGACGGGGCTCTCCTGCCGGCCTCCGAGACCCGATGCGGAGAGGGGGCGACGATCAGGCGCGGGTAGTTTGCCTGATGAAGACGTGACTGTCCGGGGAGCCGCGGAAGGGGCGGATGGGTCGTGTTCGATGAGATCGTCGCTCACTACGACGACCTGCAGGCCGAGGGCATCGGCGACACCATCGCCTATACGGTGACGATCCCTGATACGGGCGTCCTCACCATCGAGGAGGCGGTGCGCCGCATGGGGCTCGACCCAACCGCACTGCAGGGCCCCAAGCAGCCGCACAGCTCTGGCAGCCTCTCCCTCCATCAGGTCCGCAACGGCGTCGCCACCCTGGACTGGAGCAATCCGGTGCCGGAGCGGCGACAGTTGACCGACCGGCTGGCCGGTGAGGGCTTCCGGCACTGGCTGGTGGCTCTGGACATGGCGGGCAACACCTCGATGTATGTCCGCTACCGGGCTGACGAGGGCTGGGTCGAGCACCCCGAGCCGGCCCGCCTGCCCTTCACCCGGTGGACGGAGTACCTCGGTCCGCTGATGGGTTACGCCGGCTTCCTCGCGACCGGATACGACAGCGAGGAGGCCGAGGCCGCGGTGGACATGCTCGTGGCCTGCCTGACCGTGGTCGAGCTCGAAAGCGGCGTCCGGCTGGATCGAGACGTGATGGACCGTCCTTGCTCAGCACTGCCTCTGCCCGAACCAGATTTCGCCTAGTCTCTCTCACGCGGCACTCACACCCTCGCGAGGCGGTTGCGGAAAGAATGGCCGCGCCGGAGCCCGCACGGGCCGTCGGCCCTGTCGAACCCCTGCCCGCAGGGACGCCCCTCCCCGCCCAGTAGCGAACCCCGCGGCGCCGGTCTCCGCGGCGCGCGGACCCACGGACTCCGGCCCGATCGTCGTCCACGCCCGCGCCGCGAAGCGGTCACCGGGCCCGCGACCGCGACGTCCTCGGTGGGCGGCCGGCACCACTTCGGGACGTCCGCCCTGCTGAGGGAGAGCCGCTTCGCGTGCGACCTGGCGAAGGACCTCGCGATGCCGGCCACCCACCGTGATCGGCAACAGTCGCCCGGACGAGGACACGGTCAGCCGCGACGCCTCCTACGCGCGTCCTGCGCGTGACGGCGCCGTCGGGCGATCTCTGTTCGCGTCGCACGGACGAGTCTCGCCGGGGCCGGGAAGGCCGCGCCACCGGGTGTTCAGGCGTCTCCGGGGTCCGGATGGAGGAGGCGGGCGCGGCTGTTGGCGAGGTGGACGCGGGCGGCGGCGCGGGCCGCGTCCGCGTCGCCGCGGGCGATCGCCGTGTAGATGTTCTCGTGCTCGGCCACGATCCCCGCGAAGCGATCGCCGGGGGCCAGGCGGTCCCGGGGGACGACGATCATGGACGGGCCGAGCGAGGAGACGAGGTCGGCGAAGCGGTGGTTGCCCGTCGCGAGGGCGACGCGCAGGTGGAAGCGGTAGTCGGCGTTGACCGCCGCGCTCGGGTGGTCCGCGGCGCCCGCGAACGCGTCGAGGGCCTCGCGCAGGCCGGCCAGGTGCGCGTCCGTGCGGCGGCGGGCGGCCAGGGCGGCGGCCTCCACCTCGAACGCCGTCCGGAACTCCAGCAGCCCCGTCACGTCCTCCAGCGTGACCTCTCCCTGGGGGCCGGCCGGGAAGCGGGTCGTGGAGGGGCGGGCGAGGACGAAGGTGCCCCGCCCGTGGTGCGTCTCGACCAGGCCCGCCGCCTGCAGCCGGGAGATGGCCTCGCGCACGACGGTCCTGCTCACGCCGTACGTCTCGACCAGGCTGTTCTCGGTCGGCAGCCGCTCGCCGGGGCGGACGACGCCCTCGCGGATGCGCGCCGTCAGGGTTTCGACCAGGCGCTGTGTGCGGCTCGTCATCGGTTACCGGCCGCCGAACTCGCACTGGTCGGTGGTCCACCTGCGGGCCTGCTCGCTCGGGGTGACACCGAGGCCGGGCCGCGCCGGTACGAGCATGCGGCCGTCGCGGATCTCCAGGCGCTCCTCGAACAGCGGCTCCAGCCACTCGAAGTGCTCCACCCACGGCTCCAGCGCGTACGCGGCGGCGAGGTGCACGTGGATCTCCATGGCGAAGTGCGGGGCGAGCTGGAGCCGGCCGTGCTCGGCGAGTGCGGCCAGGCGCAGGAACGGGGTGATGCCGCCGATGCGGGGCGCGTCGGGCTGGATGACGTCGGCGGCGCCCGCCCGGATGAGCTCGGCGTGCTCGGCGACGCTGGTCAGCATCTCGCCGGTCGCGATCGGCGTGTCGAGCGAGGCGGCCAGGGCCGCGTGGCCGGCGCTGTCGTAGGCGTCGAGCGGCTCCTCGATCCAGACCAGCCCGTACGGTTCCAGCGCCCGGCCGAGCCGCTGGGCGGTGGGGCGGTCCCACTGCTGGTTGGCGTCCACCATGAGGGGGACGGCGTCGCCGAGGTGCTCGCGCACGGCGGTGACGCGGGCGAGGTCCACCCGCGCGTCCGGGTGCCCGACCTTGATCTTGATGCCGCCGATGCCGCGCTCCAGGGCGGCCGTGACGTTGTCGAGGACCTGCTCGACGGGCGCGTGCAGGAAGCCGCCCGAGGTGTTGTAGCAGCGCACCGAGTCGCGGTGGGCGCCGAGGAGCTTGGCGAGGGAGAGGCCGGCGCGCCTGGCCTTGAGGTCCCACAGGGCGATGTCGAGGGCGGCGATGGCCTGCGTGGACAGGCCGCTGCGGCCGACGGACGCCCCGGCCCAGACGAGCTTGTCCCACAGGCGGGCGATGTCGCTGGGGTCCTCGCCGAGCAGCTCGGGGGCGATCTCCCGGGCATGGGCGTACTGCCCGGGACCGCCGGCGCGCTTGGAGTAGCCGAACCCGAAGCCCTGGTGACCGCTCTCCGCCGCGATCTCGGCGAACAGGAACGCGATCTCCGTCATCGGCCGCTGCCGCCCGGTGAGCACCTTGGCGTCGCTGACGGGAGTGTCGAGGGGGAGGGTGACGGACGACAGCCGCACCCACGTGATGCGGTCGGAGGGAGAGGTCATGTCAGTCATCGTACAACTTCGGCAGTCATCGTACGACTAGACGGCGGACCACCCGTTGTCGACGGCGAGGACCACGCCGTTGACGTTGGCCGCGGCGGGGGAGGCGAGGAAGACGATCGCCGCGGCCTGCTCGTCGGGGTCGCAGACGCGGCCCGCGTTGTTCAGGTACGACATGACGACCGACGGGCCGAGCGCGTCCTGGTCGATCTCGACCTGGATGTTGGTGGCGGTGCCGCCGGGGGCGATGGCGTTGGCCCGCACGCCCTTGTCCCGGTACATCACGGCCAGCGACTTGGTCAGCCCGGCGATGCCGTGCTTGGAGACGGTGTAGGCGGCGCCGGCCGCGCTGCCGCGCAGGGCCGCCTCCGACGCGGTGTTGACGATCGCCCCGGCGCCCGAGGCCATGAGGTACGGCAGGGACGCCCGCGTCAGCAGGAACGGCGCGGTCAGGTTGACCCGCAGCACCGTCTCCCACTCCTCGTCGCCGGTGTCGCCGGCCGCGGACATGCGGTCCATGACGCCCGCGTTGTTCACCAGCACGTCGATCCCGCCGAACGCCTCCACCGCCGTCGCCACCACCCGCTCCACGACCGCCCGGTCGCCGAGGTCGCCGACCACGCTGACCGCGGTGCCCCCGGCCGCCTCGACCTCGGCCACCACGGACTTGGCCCGCTCGCCGTCCAGGTCCGCGATCACCACGTTCGCCCCCTCGGCCGCGAAACGCAGGGCCGCCGCGCGGCCGATGCCGGAGCCGGCTCCGGTGACGATGACGCTTCGGCCGCGCAGACCCGTGGCGGTGCTCATGGGGGCTCCTTCACTCGATCGGCCGGGCCTTCCCCGGCCGCCGAGGCAATTTGAAACGATCTTCACAATGGGGGCGGGCTCACCTGCGCAGAGATCGGCGATCGGCACGCGGTGGAAGGTCGAACAGCAGCCCGAGCGTCCCGGCGTCCACGCGCGCCATGGCGCGGCCACCGGGTAGCCGCCGGAGGAAAGGAGCGTGAACACCCCGGGAGGGCCGGCTCGCCCCGGTCATCAAACGGCAAAGCCGAGGCATAGAAGGCATGCCGTTGGGAAGTCGTGAACCCCATCGAATCCGACGAACAGGAGGAAGTCATGGCAGCGCGCTACGTGCTGAAGAAGGCGTCCAACGGCTACCGCTTCAACCTCGTCGCCACCAACGGGCAGATCATCGCCACCAGCGAGTCCTACACCACGAAGGCCAACGCCCTGAAGGGCATCGAGTCGGTCCGCGCCAACGCCGGCGCGCCCGTCGAGGACCAGACGGCCTGATCAGGCGCCGTTCTGGCCCCACCACCTCCCACGACTCGTCCCGCGCCGCGCGCACCCGGCGGGCGTGCGGCAGCGGCGCCGCCCCGACCGGCGTCAGCCGCACGCCCTGGGAGTCCCGCTCGAACAGCGGCGCGCCGAGCCATCAGGCCGGGTCTTGGACGCGCGCCCCGCCCCCCCGCCGCACTCCCCACCCGGCTGGACTGACGCGAGTGACTATGATCGCCCGCTGAGGGAAGCCTGCCCCTATGACCGACGAGGGGCTGGTGTTGCTCATGGCCTGGGGGCAGCTGTTCGCGCTGCTGGGCGTGCTGACCTACTTCCTGCTGCGCGGGCGGGCATGAGGGCGTTACTGGCCGCCCTCGCGCTGGTGGTGACGCTCGGCGGATGCGTGAGCCCGGCCTGGGACGACCACGACTACGCGCTCAAGGCGCAGGAGACCACCAAGACGGCGCACTCCATCGTCGAGATGACGCGCCTGGCCGTCCAGCACGCCGGTGACCTCCACGGGCCGTACCTCAAGACCGTGCTGACCGACGCGGCGGTGGACCTCGGCAACGTGGCGCAGCAGTTCGGCGGCGTGCAGCCGCCCTCCGACGCCTCCGACCGGGTGCGCGAGAGCACCCTGGAGAAGGTGCAGCAGGCCGAGGACGAGATCGACTCCCTGCTCGCCCAGATCCGGTGGGGCGGGATCGAGCAACCGGCGCAGGCGGCCGCGCGGCTGGAGAAGCTGGCCGGGGAGCTGCGGTGAAGAAGGCGTTCGCCGTCACGCTCGGCATCCTCACCGCCATCGGCGGATTCGTCGACATCGGCGACCTCGTGGCCAACGCGCTGGTGGGCGCCCGGTTCGGCATGTCGCTGGCCTGGGTGGTCGTGGTCGGGGTCATCGGGATCTGCCTGTTCGCCGAGATGTCGGGCCGCATCGCCGCCGTCTCGGGACGACCCGTCTTCGACCTCGTCCGCGAACGGCTCGGACCGAGGGCCGGCGTGGTCAACCTCGCCGCGTCGTTCTTCGTCAGTCTGCTCACGCTCGCCGCCGAGATCGGCGGCGCGTCGCTCGCCCTGGAGCTGGCCACCGGCGTCAACTACCTGCTGTGGGTGCCGGGCGTGGCGTTCGTGGCCTGGGTGGTGATGTGGCGGGTCAAGTTCGAGACCATGGAGCGCGTCTTCGGGCTCCTCGGGCTGGTGCTCGTGGTGTTCGCGGTCGCGCTGTGGGCGCTCGGGCCCGACTGGGGTGAGCTGGCGGGCCAGCTCACCTCCCCGCCGCAGGCGGAGGGCGCGCCGACCTACTGGTACTACGCCGTGGCCCTGCTCGGCGCCGCGATGACGCCGTACGAGGTGTTCTTCTTCTCCTCCGGCGGCGTGGAGGAGCGGTGGACGCGCAAGGACCTGGCGGTAGCGCGGACCAACGTGTTCGTCGGCTTCCCCCTCGGCGGCCTGCTGTCCCTGGCCATCGCGGCCTGCGCGGCCACGGTGTTCCTGCCGGTGGAGGCCGAGGTCGAGACGCTGGGCCAGATGATGCTGCCGGTCGGCCTGGGCCTCGGGAAGATCGGGCTCGCGCTGGTCATCCTCGGCGTGTTCGCGGCCACGTTCGGCGCCACCCTGGAGACCGCGCTGTCGTGCGGCTACACGCTCAGCCAGTACTTCGGCTGGCAGTGGGGCAAGCTGGTGCGGCCCGTCGAGGCCGCCAGGTTCCACACGGTGCTGCTGGTGACGGTCGTCCTGGCCGCCGCGCTCATCCTCACCACCATCGACCCGATCATGGTCACGGAGTACTCGCTGGTGTTCTCGGCCGCGGCGCTGCCGCTGACGTACCTGCCCGTCCTGATGATCGCCAACGACCCCGACTACATGGGCGACCACGTCAACGGCAGGTTCTCCAACGCGCTGGGCACCTTCTACATGCTGCTCCTGACGGTGGTCGCCGTGGCGGCGATCCCGCTGATGATCGCGACGAAGGCGGGGCAATGAGAGCCAGAGAGATCCACGCCGGGCTGCACCTGCTCGACCGGCAGGTGGTGCGCGCCTCCACCGGCAGGCTCGTCTGCAAGGTGGACGACCTGGAGCTGAGCGGCGACCCGCCCCACGTGACGGCCATCCTCGCCGGCCCGCTCGCGCTCGGCCCCCGCCTCGGCGGCGTGCCGGGCCGGCTCATGGTCGCGATCGCCGAGCTCCTCAGCCCGCAGGAGCACCCGCGGCCCTGGCGCCTGCCCATGCACCTGGTCACCGAGCTGGGCGGCGCCGTCGAGGTGGGCGGCGATCCGGAGGAGCCCGCGCTGGAGGCCTGGGCCAGGCGGAACATCGTCGCCAAGATCCCCGGCAGCGGCGCCGAGGAGGAGCCGCGGGAACGGCCCGCCCGCCACGGTCAGGCCCCGGCCGCGCGGCTCGGCGCGTACCTCGGCAAACCGGTGCTCGACTCGGAGGGGAAGCTCGTCGGGAGCGTGGCCGACGTCCGGCTGCGCCAGGACGGCCCGCTGCTGATGGAGGTGCAGCAGGCGTTCACCGTCGCCGACCTGATCGTGGTGCCCCACTGGCACTCCCGCCTGTTCGGGTACGAGCGCGGCCCCGGAGGCCGGGCCCCGAAGCTGGTCAGCGCGATCATCCGCGGCCGGTTCGCCGGCGGCAGGCTGGTGCCATGGGACCAGGTGGAGACCCCCGCGCCGCCCGCGTTCCGGCTGAACGTCCCGGCCTCCCGGCTGGCCCCGCTCACCGACCTGTACGAGCCCGATCCGCGGCGCGGATAGCCTCACCAACTCTTGGGCCCCCCGAGGGCACCGGCCGGTCGACCGGCCCGGCGGACCCTCCTAGCGTGGGAGCTGCAGGGGGCAACCCGGAGAGGGGAGGCGGCGATGTTCGTCCAGGTCTTCCAGGGGCCGGTGGCCGACGCGGGCGAGGCGCGCGAGGCGCTCGACCGGTGGGCGCGCGAGCTGGCACCCGGCTCGTACGGCTGGCTCGGCACGACCGCCGGTGTGACCGAGGGAGGCACGCTGGTGGCCGTGGCCCGCTTCGAGTCGCGGGAGGAGGCGCGGCGCAACTCCGACCGGCCCGAGCAGACCCAGTGGTGGATGGAGACGGCCAAGCTGTTCGCCGGCGAGGTGACCTTCCACGACTGCGACCAGGTGGACGTGTACCTGCGCGGAGGGTCCGACTCGGCGGGGTTCGTCCAGGTGATCGAGGGCCGGGTCGGTGACCCGCCGCGCGTGCGCGAGCTGCTGCGCCGCAGCGAACCCGACCTCGCCGGATTCCGGCCCGACCTCATCGGCGGCCTGGCGGCCGTGGCCCCCGACGGGGACTACGTCGAGACCGTCTACTTCACCTCCGAGGCGGAGGCGCGGATGGGCGAGCGCGCGGAGCCGCCGGCCCGGTTGCGGGAGGAGTTCGAGGAGATGATGGGTCTGTTCGAGACCTCGCCTGTCTACCACGACCTGCGCGACCCCTGGTTCTGGTCGCCGGGGTCGTAGGGCGGGTCCAGAGGCCGGAAACGGTGAGCGGCCCAGATGCGGCACGCGCGTGGTCAGGGCGACGGCCTGTGTTCCGGGGCCGGGTGATCCGGGGCGGCGGCCCGCGACCCGTGTACCGAACGAGGTTTCGACCCTCGACGGGCGGAAAGTCGTAGCGGGTCGGATCGTCGTCAGAGCCGGAAGGGCGGCCCAGGTGGATCAGGGGTTGAAGAGGGAGGAGACGGAGGGCGCGCGCGCTGACCGCAACTTCGTGGAGCTGCTGCAAGGCGCCCGTGTGGCGGTCACCGGAGTTCAGGTGCTGTTCGCGTTCCTGCTGACGGTCCCGTTCTCACCCGGCTTCGACCGGCTCGGCGAGGGCGACCGGCGGCTGTTCTACGTCGCGCTGGTCAGCGCGGCCCTCGCGTCCATCTGCTACATCGCGCCGGCGACACAGCACCGCATGCTGTTCCGGCAGGGGCTGAAGGAGACGCTGGTACGGCGCTCGAACAGGTACGGCATCGCGGGGGCGCTCGCGCTGGCCGTGTCGATGACCGCGGCCACCATGCTGGTCGTGGACTTCCTGTTCCACAGCGCGATCGGAATGGTCACGGCGGGGATCGTGGCCCTGGTGGCCGCGTGGGCGTGGTTCGGCCAGCCGGCGCTCGACCGCAACCGGCCGCCGGAGGACGGCGCCGGTTCCGACAGCCCGAACTGACGTGTCCCTCCTGTGGGCGTGCCGGGGGTGACGAACGGCCCCCGGCACCGTATAAGGGGGAGGACACGTCTTGCCCGCCCGCCGACGGCCGGCGGCGAGATGAGCCGAGGGCGGTCTCGCCGCCGCGCACCGGGCCGGCGCGGCGGCGGCCCCCAGCCCTCCGCGCATGCCGTACGGGCTGCGGGGTAACGGACCCGGGAACGCATGTCACCAGGGGAAACGCATCGGGGGAATCGTGGCAGAGCAGAACCGGCCCGTCGAGGGCGAGCACAAGTACCAGCAGCACATCAGCTCGCCGGACGAGCACGAGGAGCGGCCCGGACGCAGCCTCATCACCACCGACCACGACGTGATCCGCCAGTGGGCCGAGCACCGCAAGGCGCGTCCCGCCACGGTGCCGGGGACGGAGCACGAGGGACACCCCGGCGTGCTCAGGTTCGACTTCCCCGGCTACGGCGGCCAGGACCTCCAGGAGATCTCCTGGGACGAGTGGTTCAGGACGTTCGACGAGCGGAAGCTGAACTTCCTCTACCAGGAGCACACGAAGGACGGCAAGGAGAGCAACTTCTTCCGCCTGGAGAACCCGGACCGCGACGACGCCTGACCCAGGGGCCCGCGTCCCGCGCGTGAGCGCGCCGAGCCCGTGGTCGGGCGCTCCGCGCCGGGCTCGGGGTCAGGCGCGCCGCGCGACCTCGGCGGCCAGCCGGTCCAGCGACTCGTCGAGCATGGACCGCACCTGCGCGCCGCGCTCCCGCGGCGTCTCGTCCTCCGGCTCGTCGAGCAGCGAGATGTGCACGGTCACCTCGCTCGCCCCGTCGGCCCGGTCGGCCACCTGGAGCCAGCCCGCGTACTCGGGGTGGTCACGCCCGCCCCACTCCACGCGCAGCTGCTCCCGCGACGCCCCGAACAGGCCCTCGTGCTCGCCGCCGCCCGGCACCACGTCGCCGGCCGCCTCGACGACGCCCTCGCCCTCGTCGCGCACGTGCAGCCCGTGCGGGAGCCGCTGGTTGACGAGGTCCATGTCGGAGGCCACCTCGAACACCGTCGCGCTGGACGCGGGCATCTCACGGGTCGCTTCGTACTCGGCCATCTCCTCACCTCCGGCCCGGCCCTACCCGCCGCCACCGGAGACAAACGATCACCACGCGCCCGCCGCCGCGCGCCGTGCCCTTACCCGGCCGCCTTCATGCGCTGGCCCGGTCGTCCAGGTCGCGCGCCCACGGCGGGTCGGCGCCCGGGACCGCGCAGGTCAGCGCCGCCACCCGGGCGGCGAAAGCGGCGGCGTCGACGGCGGTCTCCAGGTCCAGCCCGTCCAGCCGCCCGCCCAGCAGGCCCCGCCGGTCGAGCCGGTGCAGCAGCCCGGCGGTGAACGCGTCGCCGGCGCCGACCGTGTCGACGACCGTCACACGGGGCGCCGCGACCTCGGCCCGTGCGCCGTTCAGCGAGACGAGGGCGCCGGCCCCGCCCCTGGTGACGATGACCAGGGGCGCCCCGGCGGCGTGCCAGACGTCGCAGACGTGCTCCACCGGCTCGTCCGGGGCGAGGAAGGCGAGGTCGTCCTCGCTGAGCTTGAGGATGTCGGCGAAGGCGCACCAGCGGGCCACGTCGTAGGCCACGCGCGGCGCCAGGCTGGGCCGCACGTTCGGGTCGATCGACACCGTCGCGCGCTCCGCCGCGGCGGCCGCGAACGCCTCGACCGCGTCGCGACCCGGCTCCCTGACCAGCGCCAGCGAGCCCGTGTGCAGGCACGCCGCGCCGCTCAGGTCGCGGGAGTCCAGCTCGGCGGCCGTCCACGCCCAGTCGGCGGCGCCCTCGGCGTGGAAGCCGTAGGCGGCCTGCCCGCGTTCGTCGAGCGCGGCGACCGCGAGCGTGCTCGGCTCGGCCGCCTCGACGCACGCCGACAGGTCGACGCCCGAGGAGGCGAGCCGGTCGCGGAACAGCCGCCCGAACACGTCGCCCGACAGCCGCCCCAGGAACCTCGCCGGCGTGCCCAGCCGGGCCAGCGCCACGGCCGTGTTGGCCGGGCCGCCGCCCGCGTGCACCCGAAGCGTCAGCTCGCCGCTCGTCGCGCCGGCCCCGCCCGGCGAAGAAGCGGGCCTGGCCCCGGTGGCGGGCTCGTGTTCGGCGAAGGCGTCTGCCACGCACTCGCCGAGGACAGCGATCATCGGATCTTCCTTTCCGCCCTCTTGACCGACGGCCGGGTTTCCCGCTGTTGCCGATTCGTTACGGGGCGAAAGCATTGACGTTTCCAGGCCAGGAGTTCATCATCACAACACAGCGGATGTCAACGTTGACATGTGTCAACGATGACATCGCGTTCTCCCTGATAGTACGATTAAATCCGAGACCACTCTGTTAGGAAGCCACCATGAATGCAAGGCTCTCGGCCGGTCTCCTGGCTGCCGCTCTGCTGGCAGCCGGATGCGGCGGCAACAGTGGAGGCGGCGGCGAGCAGGCCGGCGCCGCGAAGGTCGGACTCATCACGAAGACGGAGACCAACCCGTTCTTCGTGAAGATGAAGGAAGGCGCCGAGAAGGCCGCCAAGGCCGACGGCATGGAACTCATGACGGCGGCCGGCAAGTTCGACGGCGACAACGCCACCCAGATCACCGCCATCGAGAACATGGTGGCCGCCGGGGTCAAGGGCATCCTCATCACGCCCAGCGACACCAAGGCCATCGTCCCCGCGATCAAGAAGGCCCGCGACGCCGGCGTCGTCGTCATCGCGCTCGACACGCCGACCGAGCCGCAGGACGCCACCGACGCCCTGTTCGCCACCGACAACTTCAAGGCCGGCGAGCTGATCGGCCAGTACGCCAAGGCCGCGATGGCCGGTAAGCCCGCCAAGATCGCCACCCTGGACCTGGCTCCCGGCATCACGGTCGGCAAGCTCCGCCACGACGGCTTCCTCAAGGGCTTCGGCGTCGCCGAGGGCGACCCGCAGATCGTCTGCTCGCAGGACACCCGCGGCGACCAGGCCAAGGGCCAGACCGCGATGGAGAACTGCCTGCAGAAGGCGCCCGACATCAACGTCGTCTACACCATCAACGAGCCCGCCGCTCTCGGCGCCCACACCGCGCTCAAGGCCGAGGGCAAGGACAAGAGCGTGCTCGTCGTCTCCGTCGACGGCGGCTGCGCCGGCGTCAAGGCCGTCCAGGCGGGCCAGATCGCGGCCACCTCGCAGCAGTACCCGCTGAAGATGGCCGAGCAGGGCGTCAACGCCGTCGCCGAGTACGCCAAGAGCGGCAAGAAGCCCTCCGGCTACACCGACACCGGCGTCACCCTGATCACCGACAAGGCAGTCCCCGGCGTCGACGCCAAGGACACCGCCTTCGGCCTGGCGAACTGCTGGGGCTGACATGGCCGTCATGCAGGCGACGCTCCCGCGCCGCATCCTGACCACGCCGACCGCCGGTCCGCTGGCGGCCCTGCTGCTGGCGTGCGTGTTCTTCGCGTTCAAGAGCGACCAGTTCCTGACCGGCGGCAACTTCTCGCTGATCATTCAGCAGGTGATGGTCGTCGGCACGCTGGCCATCGGCCAGACCCTCATCATCCTGACCGCGGGCATCGACCTGTCCAACGGCGCCATCATGGCGTTCGGCGGGATCGTGATGACCAAGCTGGCCGTCGAGAGCGGCCTGCCGCCGCTGCTCGCCATCGCGGCCGGCCTGGTCGTCTGCGCGGCCTTCGGCCTGGCCAACGGCCTGCTGGTGATGAAGATCAATCTGCCGCCGTTCATCGTCACGCTCGGCATGCTGAACGTGGTGTTCGCGCTGACCCACATCTACTCGCAGGACCAGACGGTGACGAACCTGCCGCCGGAGATGACGTTCCTGGGCCAGACCTTCCGGATCGGCGGCACCAACGTCACCTACGGCTCCCTGCTCACCATCCTGCTGTTCCTGCTGTTCGCGTACCTGCTCGGCCAGACCGCCTGGGGGCGCCACGTGTACGCGCTCGGCAACAGCGCCGAGGTGGCCCGGCTCACCGGCATCCGCACCAACCGGCTGCTCGTCGGCGTCTACACGGTGGCCGGCCTCGTCTACGGCATCGCGGCGCTGCTGCTGGTGTCCCGTACGGGTGTCGGCGACCCGCAGGCCGGCCAGACCGACAACCTCGACAGCATCACCGCGGTCGTCCTCGGCGGCACCAGCCTGTTCGGCGGGCGCGGCACCGTGCTCGGCACGCTGATCGGCGCCCTCATCGTGGGGGTCTTCCGCAACGGCCTCCAGCTCATGGGCGTACCGTCGATCTATCAGACCCTCATCACCGGCATCCTGGTGATCCTCGCCGTCACCGTCGACCAGCTCTCCCGCAGGAGGACCCGATGACACCCGTGCTCCAGGCGCGCGGCCTGGTCAAGCGCTACGGCCACGTGACGGCGCTCGACGGCGCCGACTTCGACCTCATGCCCGGCGAGGTGCTCGCGGTCATCGGCGACAACGGCGCCGGCAAGACCAGCCTCATCAAGGCGCTGACCGGCGCGCTCCAGCCGGACGAGGGGGAGATCGTCCTCGACGGCAAGCCGGTGCGCTTCCGCGACCCGCTGGAGGCGCGCAGGCACGGCATCGAGACGGTCTACCAGGACCTCGCGGTCGCCGCCTCGCTCGACATCGCGACCAACATGTTCCTCGGCCGCGAGGTTCGCAGGCGCGGGCCGCTCGGCACGGTGTTCCGCATGCTCGACAAGAAGCGCATGCGGGAGGAGTCCGCCAAGCACATGGAGGACCTCAAGATCGGGCTGCGTTCCCTGACCCAGCCGGTCGAGTCGCTGTCCGGCGGGCAGCGGCAGGGCGTCGCCGTCGCCCGCGCGGTCGCCTGGGCCTCGCACGTCGTCGTCATGGACGAGCCCACGGCCGCGCTCGGCGTCAAGGAGTCGGGCCAGGTCCTGGACATGATCAAGCGGGTCCGTGACCGCGGCACGCCCGTCGTGCTCATCAGCCACAACATGCCGCACGTCTTCGAGATCGCCGACCGCATCCACGTCCAGCGGCTCGGCCGCCGCGTCGCCCAGCTCAAGCCGGCCGACCACAACATGGCCGAGGTCGTGGCCATCATGACCGGGGCGATGACGGTCTCCGACGGCAAGGCGGTGGTCACGGACAAGGACGCCGCGGAGGCCATCGGCCTTTCCTGACGCCACTACCATGGTCGGAATGCGGCGACCCACGATGGCAGACGTCGCCCGCGAGGTCGGTGTCACGGCCAAGACCGTGTCGCGGGTGCTCAACGACGACGGGCCCGTCGCGGTCGAGACGCGCGAGCGCGTCATGGAGGCGGTGCGCAAGCTCGGCTACCAGCCCAACCTCATGGCCCGCAACATGCGGGTCGGGGCGCGCGACGCGGCGATCGGGCTGGTCATCCCCGAGATGGGCAACCCGTTCTTCGGCACCGTCGCGGGCGGGGTCGAGAGCGTCGTGCGCCCGCGCGGCCTGACCCTCATCGTCGGCTCCTCCAGCGAGACGGCCGAGCTGGAGCGTTCCCTGGTCGCGACGTTCCTGGCCCGCCGGGTCAGCGGGCTCATGATCGTGCCGTCGGCCGCCGGTGACCACCGTTACCTGCGCGCCGAGCGGGCCGCCGGGCTGCCCATCGTCTTCCTCGACCGGCCCGCCGTCGGCATGGCCGCCGACCACGTCGTCAGCGGCAACCGCGAGGGCGCCCGGGAGGGCGTGGCCCACCTCGTCGCCCACGGCCACCGCCGCATCGGGTTCGTCGGCGACCTGCCCACGCTCCTCTACACCCGGCGCGAGCGTTTCCAGGGCTACCGCGACGCGCTGGAGGCGGCGGGTCTGCCGTTCGACCGGGCGCTCGTGGAGAGCGGCCACGACCAGGAGGCGGCCAGCGCGGCCGTGGTCCGGCTGCTCGACCTGCCCGACCCGCCGACGGCGCTGTTCGCGGCCAACAACTTCGCCTCCATGGGCGCGATCGTCGCGCTGGCGCGGGCCGGGCGTCGCGACGTGGCGCTGGTCGGGTTCGACGACCTGCCGCTGGCGGAGGTGCTCGAGCCGCCGCTCACGGTCGTCGCCCAGGACCCGGCCGCGCTGGGCACGGCGGCGGCCGAGCTGGTGCTCACGCGCCTCGACGGCCACCCGTCGCGCGCCGCCCGCCGCGAACAGATCCCGACCCGGCTCATCGCCAGGGGGTCGGGCGAACTGCCGCCGTCCCGCTGACGTGCGCTCTGCCGAGGTGGATGCCCTGGGGCGGGCATCCCCAGAACTCGGATCCCGGCGGGCGGGAGGGACGAGGCCGCCGCACGACACAGCCGGGCGTCGAGCTGCGCGCCGGCGTGGCGCCTTCGGCCGGGATCCCTTGGCGCCTTTTCGCTGACCAGCCCGCCCGAGGCGGCCCCACCTGGGGACCGCCTCGGGTACCCGGGGGAGCCGGCCTCCCGGGCGGCGCCTTCTGGTGAAGACGCGGTGCATGAGCCGGCACCCCCTGACGTGGAATCCCCTGAGAGCTTCGGCTGGGACCCTTCTGGCGTGGAATCCCTGGGCGGATTCGCCGGGGCGGGATTCGATGAGGTCGGGGACGCCGGTGTGAAGGTCGATGGCAGGGGAGGGCGATGACGTGGGGAAGCGGTTTCGCGACCCGGGGTGGAAGCTGTGGCACTACGCGCGCGAGATCCTCGTGCGGTGCCCGCGCTGCGACGGGCGGGCGCTCGTCGCCGTCCATCCGGACCATCGCGAGAGGCACGCGTACGCCGTCGGGTGGCTGACGGCGCCCCACCGGCTGACCTGCGGCGGGTGCGGGCGGGTCGCCGACTGGGCGCCCGGCCGCTGGGAGCCCGGCCGGGGCGACCCGTACTTCACCTCCGGCGGCCCGTACGTGGTGCCGCGCCTCGGCGGGCCCGACGACCCGTACTTCGGGCTGCCGCTGTGGCTGCGGCGGCCGTGCCGTGACGGGGTGCTGTGGGCGTACAACCTGGCGCATCTGGACGCGCTGGAGGCGTACGTGGCGGCGCCGCTGCGGGAGCGGCCGGCGACGGCGGGGTCGCAGACGATGCTGGAGCGGCTGCCCGCCTGGATGAAGGCGGCGGGCAACCGCGAGGAGGTGCTGGCGGCCATCCGCTCGCTGCGCGCCTCGACCTGAGACGTCAGGAGGCCGGCCCCGCGGATGACCGCGAGCCCTGCCGTTCCGGCGCGGGAGCGGACGACGGCGGAGCGGACGACGGCGCGGCGGACGGCGGCGGGGCGGAGAGGGCGCGCAGGAGCAGGCCGGTGAGCTCCCGGCCGACCGGCTCTCCCAGGGGGGCGTGGTCCAGCATGAGCCGGTACCACAGCACCCCGTACACCACGTCGATGAGCAGCTCCCGGTCCACGTCCGCCGGGATCTCGCCGCGGGCCGCGGCGCGGTCGAGGATCTGCCGCAGCGCGGCGCGGCGGCTGAACAGGAACCGGTCGCGGAACGCCTTGGCGAACTCCGGGTCGAGCAGCGCCTGGGCCATGAGCCCGGTCAGCACCCGCCGCAGGCCGTGCTCGCGGAACGTCGCGTCCAGGAACGCCGACAGGTCGCCGTCCAGCGTGCCCTCGTCCGGCACGGTGACGATGCTCTCGGCGCGGTCGATCAGCGCTTCGAGCACGACGTCGGCCTTGGAGGACCACCAGCGGTAGACCGTCTGCTTGCCCACGCCGGCGCGCGCGGCGATGCCCTGCATGGTCAGCGCCGCGTAGCCGTGTTCCTCCAGGTCGAGCATCGCCGCGGTGAGGATCGCCTGCCGCGCGGCCTCGCTGCGTGGCCGTCCCGGGCCGCGTGGATCCGTCATGGACCCCACTTTACAAGACGTCGCGTCTCGGATTAGGCTCGGGACATATCGAGACGTTGCGTCTAGAAAAGGAGGCGCGCTGTGCGCGTTGTGATCATGGGAGGGACCTCGGGCATCGGCCTGGCCGCGGCGGAGCGGCTGGCGGCGGACGGCGCCGAGGTGATCGTCACCGGCCGTGACCCGGAGAAGCTGGCCGCGGTGAAGGACCGGGTGGCCCAGGCCGAGGCGGTGGACGGCACGGACGAGGAGCAGGTAGCGGCCTTCTTCGGCCGGATCGGGCCCGTCGACCACCTCGTCCTGGCCTTCAGCTCGGGCGGTGGCGGCATCCGGCCGGTCACCGAGACCGGGGCGGACGACGTGAGAGGGGCGTTCGAGGGGAAGCTGTTCGCCTATCTGTCGGCCATCCGGCACGCCCGGGTGACGGAGTCGATCGTGCTCATCTCGGCGGCGTCGGCGCGGGCGGCGCTGCCCGGCACGGTGACGCTGGCCGCCGTCAACGGCGCGATCGAGAGGATGGTGCCGCCGCTGGCCGCCGAGCTGGCGCCGGTCCGGGTCAACGTCGTGGCACCCGGCGTGATCGACACGCCGTGGTGGTCGTTCCTGCCGGAGGAGGCCAGGCGGGAGCAGTTCGCGGCGATGGCGAGCGGGCTGCCGGCCAAGCGGGTCGGCCGTCCGGACGACGTGGCCGAGGCGATCCGCTACCTGATCGGCGCGACGTACGTGACCGGCACGATCCTGCCGGTGGACGGCGGCTTCACCGTCGCCTGACCGTCCGCCCGTCCTCGCCCCTCCTCGCCCCTCCTCGCCCGTCCTCGCCCGGACTGCGCCGCGCCGGCGCCGCACCGTGCCGGTCGCGTAAGCCTCGCGGCTCACCGGGTACGTCATCGGACATGCCGGAAGGACACCTCGTTCACCGCCATGCCGCCGAACAGCACGCGGACCTGGCCGGGCGGGCGGTGCGCGCGTCCGGGCCGCAAGGGCGGTTCGACGCGCGAGCGTGGGACGGACAGGCGCTGACGGAAGTGGAGGCGGTCGGCAAGCACCTGCTGTACCACTTCGACGACACCCCCACCGTGCACGTGCACCTGGGCATGCGGGGGATCTTCCTGCGGTACGACGATCCGGGCACGTCGCCGCGTCCCGGGACGCGGTTGCGGCTGGCCACCGACGAGGTGGCGTACGACCTCATCGCCCCGTCCCGCTGCGAGGCGTTGTCCGCGGCGCAGGTGGCGGCGCTGCGAGGGTCGCTCGGGCCCGACCCGCTGCGCGCGGACGCCGATCCGGAGCAGGCCGTCGCCCGCCTGACCGCCTTCGGCGGGCCGGTGGGCGCGGCCGTGCTCGACCAGAAAGTGTGGTCAGGCATCGGGAACGCGTGGCGGGCCGAGTTGCTCTTCCTCGCCGGTCTGCACCCGAACGCGCGCGGTGTCTCGCCGGAGGCGGCCCGCCGGCTCTGGGACGCCGCGGTCACATACCTCACCCTCGGCCGGGACGCCGGGCAGGTGGTGAGCGACCCGGACGCGCCTTCGGAGCGCTGGGTGTACAGGCGCGAGCACTGCCGCAGGTGCGGCGCACCCGTCCTGACCTGGGAACTCGCTTCCAGGACCGCATATTCTTGCCCTATGGAACAGCCGGAGGGCCGTTGACCGGCCTCCTCGACATCCGGCGCGTCCACGTCGAACCCGAGGCGGCCGCTCTGCCGCGCGGGCGTGAGATCCTCGGCCGGTTCCCCGGCGCCGAGATCGTCGAAGGCGAGAGCCACCAGCGCATCCAGGAGCTGTACGACACGAGGCCAACGTGGCCCGCTGGGTGCGGATCAAGACCGAGGCGCTCGTGCTCGGCGTCAAGGAGTCGCTGACCGCCGAGGTCGTCTTCCTCACCCACAACGACCGGCTGCGCCAAGTCAACCTGGGCCGGCATCCGAAGGCGGAGGAGGTCCCCGGCTGCCGGATCCGCCACGCCTTCTGAGCACAACCTCGGCGACGGTCAAGCCGGGCGCCGCCTCCCGCGGCCGGCTCGCCGCGCCTGCCGGACGAGTTACGGGCGGAGGCCGGCGAAGAGGTCGTCCTCGTGGTCGGGGGCGTCGACGCGGCTGCGCACCCGGGTGAACGACTCGTGCGAGAACGCCTCCTGCTGTGTCTCCTCCGGCATGCTGAGCAGGAAGATGTTGTCGCCCTGGCTCTCGTGCGCCTGCAGCGCCTTGAACTTGCGCTCGACCCACGGCGTGACCTCGACGACGGTCGTCACCAGCTCGTCGGGGGTGCCGAAGTCGTCGGACGGCTGGAAGTCGCCGAAGTCGACACCGGACTCGGCCATCAGCTCGAACATGCGCTTGATGGCCGCCCGCGGGATGGCCGTGTAGTAGAGCTTGTCGGGGATGCCGGTCGCCTCGACCGCCGCCACGGCCACCCGGTGGGTCTGCACGTGGTCGGGGTGGTTGTAGCCGCTGCCGCCGGTCTCGTCGTAGGTCACGACGACCTGCGGCCGGTAGCGCTCGATCAGCTCGGCCAGCCGGGCCGCGGCGGCCTCGACCGGGACGTTGGCGAACGCCTCGGGGTGCTGGTTGGTCTCCCAGCCGTCCATGCCGGAGTCGCGGTAGCCCAGCAGCTCCAGGTGGTCGATGCCGAGGAGGTCCACCGACTCGCGCAGCTCCGCCAGCCGCCGCTCGGCCACCGCGGCGTCGTCGTGGCCGGGCTCGCCCGGCTTGACGCCGCCCGGGCCGTCGCCCTGCTCGCCGTTGGTGCAGGTGACGAGGACCGTGCGGATGCCTTCGTCGGTGTAGCGGGCGAGGACGCCGCCGGTGCTCAGGCACTCGTCGTCGGGGTGGGCGTGCACGGCCATGAGGGTGAGTTGCCGATCCATGGGAGCGACCCTACTCCCCGGCACCGACAACCCGCGGCCGAGTCCGGGCGGCCGAGGCGGGCACTCGCGGCCGGGCCACTGTCAGAGGGTGGCGCGGAGCTCGCGCTTGAGGACCTTGCCGCTGGCGTTCTTCGGCAGCGCCTCCACGAACGTCACCCGCTTCGGGGTCTTGAACGGCGCCAGCCGCTCGCGCAGGAACGCGATCAGCTCCTCGGCCGTCAGCGTGGCCCCCTCGTGCAGCACCACCGCGGCCGTCACCGCCTCGATCCACCTGTCGTCCGGCACCCCGAACACGGCCGCCTCCGCCACCGCGGGGTGCCCGTAGATGGCCTCCTCGACCTCGCGGCCGGCCACGTTCTCGCCACCCGACTTGATCACGTCCTTCTTGCGGTCCACGACCGTGAGGTAGCCGTCGGCGTCCATGGTCCCGAGGTCGCCGCTGTGGAACCAGCCGCCGCGGAACGCCTCGGCGGTCTTGTCCGGGTCGTTCCAGTAGCCGAGCATCGCGTGCGGGCTGCGGTGCACGATCTCGCCGACCACCCCCGGCGGCACCGGCCGGTCCTCGTCGTCCACGACGCGCGTCTCCACGTTGAGCGCCGGGCGGCCGGCCGAGCCGAGACGGGTGAGCTGCTCGTCCGGGCCGAGGATCGTGGCCACCGGCGCCATCTCGGTCTAGCCACCCCGAACGCGTGGTTGTTGTGGCTGAACACCGCGAACCGGTCGCCCTTGCCCACGCCGCGGGCGGCCAGGGCGTTGGCGGTGCGGTTGACCACCCGGTCGAGGCCGGCGTAGCTCTGCCTCAGCTCGCCGTACACGATCGCGGTCTTGGCGGGATGCCGCGCGGCCGTGCGCCGCAGGAGGTCTCCGATGGCATGCCGGCGAGTGGTCATCCGCGCACATCCTCACATGGGGCCAGAACGGTGTTCGGTGATCCTAGCCCGCGAGGAGCCGCCGGACCACGGCCGCAGGAAGACGTATTCGTGCGCGGCGTCGGCACGCACCGCGCACTCCACGTACGCGGGGACGCCCTCGAACCGGTCACTCACGCCCGCCTCCCGCGCCGCCGACGCGGTCCCTGAAGGCGTCCATGCGGGGGTTCATGACTTGAGTGCTCCTGTGGTGATGCCGTTACGCCGGTACTTCTGCCGCGCTCGTTCAGTAGGTGGGGCCGCCCTGTCGGCTGTGCGGAGGCGACGCCGGCGATGCCGCCGCTGCCGACGATGGCGATCCGGGCCGGCCCGGTGTCCGGGATCATGACTGCTCCTCGGCGGTGCTCCGGCGGGGAAGAAGGTGAACGCTGACGTCGGTGAGCCGCCGTTCGGCGCCGGTGACCTCGTACACCGGGCCCGTGATCGTGATCGGCCGCTCGGCGACCACGTCGGCGGCCGAGCGCCGGACCGAGACCACCACCGCGCCCGGCTCCACGACCCGGCGCCCGTGCCGCCCGGTGAACGCGAGCAGCCGCAGCGGCACGTCGAAGCCGACCCGCGCGGCCTGGCCCGGCTCCAGCTCGACCCGGGCGAACCCGACGAGCTGGGCCACCGGCCGGGTGACCGAGGCGACGGTGTCGGAGGCGTACACCTGGACCACCTCCGCGCCCGGCCGCCCGCCCGTGTTGCGGACGGTCACCGCGCAGCGGATCGACCCGCCGCCTGCGGGCACGGTCTCGTCGGCGGTCAGGCCGGTGTAGGCGAAACCCGTGTAGCTCAGGCCGTGACCGAAGGGCAGCGCGGGCGCGGGGTCGATGTTGCTGACGGAGCTGGCCGCGCCGAGCCGCGGGTGCAGATAGCTGTACGGCTGGCCGGCCGCCGAGCGCGGCATGCTCATCGGGAGCCGGCCGGAGGGGTTGACCGCGCCGCTGAGCACCCGGGCGACGGCCCCCGCGCCCGCCTCGCCGGGGAAGAACGCCTGCACCACCGCGGCCGCCCGGCCGAGCAGGTCCGGCACCGCGTACGCGCGGCCGGTCAGGAGCACCACCACCGTCGGGGTGCCGGTGGTGAGGACGGCCTCGGCCAGCTCCGCCTGGGCGCCGGGCAGGTCCAGCGACTCCACGTCACAGCCCTCGCCGGAGGTGCCCCGGCCGAACAGCCCGGACCGGTCGCCCAGCACGAGGATCGCCACGTCGGAGGAGGCGGCCAGCCGGGCGGCGGCGGCGATGCCCGTGCGGTCGCCGTCGTCCACGCCCGTGCCCCGCTCGTGGGCGATCTCGGCGTCCGGCAGCTCCGCGCGCAGCGCGTCGAGGAGCGTGGGAACCTCGATGCCGGTCGCGACGTCCGGGAACTGCGGCAGCACGTGGTTGACGAACGCGTAGCAGCCGAACAGCGCGGTGACGCTGTCCGCGTTCGGCCCGACGAGCGCGACCCGCCGCCCGGCCGCGCCGCCGAGGGGCAGCACACCGTCGTTCACGAGCAGCACGACCGACTCCTCGGCGAGCCGGCGCGCCACCTCCCGCGACGCCGGCGGGTCGAGGTCCACGGGCGCGGACGGCTCCGGCTTGTAGTCGTCGTCCAGCAGGCCGAGCGCGGCCTTCTGGGTGAGCACGCGGCGCAGCGCCCGGTCCACCAGGTCCTCGGAGACGCGCCCGGCCAGCACGGCCGCCTTCAGCGGCTCCAGGTAGGCGACGCCGGTGGGCAGCTCCACGTCGATCCCGGCGGTGAGCGCCTGGACGGCCGCGTCCTCGGCGTCGTCCGCCACGGCGTGCAGGGTGTGCAGGAACGCCACCCCGAAGTAGTCGGCGACGACGGTCCCCTCGAATCCCCACGCGTCGCGCAGCAGCGCGGTCAGGTAGGTGGGGTCGGCCGCGACCGGCACACCGTCGATCTCCGCGTAGGAGTGCATGACCGAGCCGGCGCCTGCGTCCCGCACCGCCACCTCGAACGGGAACAGCAGCGTGTCGGCCACCTCGCGCGGGCCCGCGTGGACCGGCGCGAGGTTGCGCCCGGCGCGCGAGGCGCTGTAGCCGACGAAGTGCTTGAGCGTCGCGATCACGCCCGCCGACTGGAGCCCCCGCACGTACGCCGCGCCGATCGCGGCCACCGCGTACGGGTCCTCCGAGACGCACTCCTCGACCCGGCCCCAGCGCTGGTCGCGGATCACGTCGAGCACCGGGGCGAGGCCCTGGTGGACGCCGAGCGCCGCCATGTCCTCGCCGATCCGCCGCGCCATCCGCTCGACCAGGGCGGGGTCGAACGACGCCCCCCACGCGGGGGGCACGGGGTAGGTGGTGGCCCGCCAGGCGGCCAGGCCGGTCAGGCACTCCTCGTGGGCCAGGGCGGGGATCCCCGGCCGGGTGCGCTCCATCAGCCAGCGCTGCCGCTCGGCGAGCCGCGCGGCGGCCCACTCCGGGTCGACGGGCCGGGTGCCGAAGTGGCGGGTGACGTGCCCGAGGCCGTGGCGGGCGAACGCCTCGAACTCGACGTCCTCGCCCTGCATCGTGTCCTGGAGCGGGGCGACGACGCCCTCCTCGCGGTCGACGTTCAGCCAGACGCCGACGAGCTGCGCGAGCTTCTCGTCCAGCGACAGGCCGGCCACCAGGTCGTCGACCCGCCGGGAGCGGCGGGTGTCCGGGCTCTGCGGGTCAGGGGTCACCGGCGTCCATCCTCATGGGGCCTCATGGGGTCGGCCATCTCCGATCAGGCGTGCGGCGGGCGGGGAAGGGGGTGGCGTGAGGCATCGCGCCGGCGGGTGAACGGCCCGTGATGGCGGCGATTGGCGGGCGACGACGAGGGGCGGACGACGACGGGAGTCAGAAAGTTTCTGACCCATTTTCCGAAACATTATCGTGACATTGCCGTGGCGTTACGCTAGGCTCCGGCTCGTCAGCGTGTCAACACTCGCTGCGAGCCCCAGCCCGCCCTGACCCCCCCGATCCGCGGGCGACCTCGCTCGAACGAACCTTTTCCGAAACATTTCGGTTCGGGTGGCGACCGCCGGACGGCGCGCCACGGTCACAGGAGGTCCCGTGCCACGAGCCACGCTCGCCGACGTCGCCGCCGCCGCCGAGGTCTCGGTGCCGACCGTCTCCAAGGTGCTCAGCGGCAAGAAGCACGTCTCGCCCGCCACGCGGGAGAAGGTCCTCGAAGCGGTCCGGGCCCTCGGCTACGAGACGCCCCGCCCGGCCGGCACGCCCCGGGCCGGCCTGGTCGACCTGCTCATCGACGGCCTCGGCTCACCCTGGGCGCAGCTCCTCATCAGCGGCGCCGAGCGGGCCGCGGCGCGCCGGGGGTTCTCCCTCGTCGTCACCTCGTCCGCGCGGCCCGACTTCGACCTGCGCCAGTGGCTCGGCATCCTGCGCAAACGCGGCACCGACGGCATCGTGCTCGTGCTGTGGCGGGCCGGCCAGGAGGAGGTCACGGCCATCCAGGAGCTGCTGCACGTGCCCCTGGTGCTGCTCGACCCCGTCGGCCTGCGCGACCCCCGGCTCTCGACGGTCGGCGCCACGAACTGGTCCGGCGGCGTCATGGCGGCCACCCACCTGCTGGAGCTCGGGCACACCCGCATCGGCTTCATCGGCGGGCCCCGCGACCTCCAGTGCACGCTCGACCGGCAGGAGGGCTACCTCGCCGCGCACCGCACGTTCGGCATCGAACCCGACCCCGGCCTGACCCGCTTCGGCGACTTCCTCATCAGCGGCGGGAAGGAACACGGCGGCGAGCTGCTCGACCTGCCCGACCGGCCCACCGCCGTCTTCGCGGGCTCCGACCTGCAGGCCGCCGGCGTCTACCAGGCGGCGGCCGCGCGCGGCATCCGGGTGCCCGGCGAGCTGTCGGTCGTGGGCTTCGACGACGCGCCGCTCTGCGAGACCATGTCGCCCCCGCTCACCACCGTCCGCCAGCCGCTCGGCGACATGGCGAACGAGGCCATCCGGCTCGTCGCCGACGAGCTGTCCCACCCCGGCGAGTCCACCGGCACCAGGATCGAGCTCGCCACCACCCTGGTCGTCCGGGAGAGCACAGGGAGGCCGGTATGACCTCACGCGATCATCTCAATCGGTTGTGGGCGGCAGCCGCAGCATCGACGGAGGCTTCTGTCCTGGTGCGGTCAGCCTCAGCAGTGCCTCTTCCGCCGTGACGGCGGGAGGAAGGAGTCGCACGAAGTCACCCCATGACTTGCGATCGGCCCGCCAGGCGTCCATGTACGCCAGACACAGACCCGGCGTGATCAGGGCAAGGCGACCGAGCGAGGCCCTGAGCGCCTCTGTCATGCGGGCCTTGTCCGCCATGTTCACCTGGGAGGCTTCCGGAATCCGGTGCAGAACTTCCAGAATGAAGCGCCGCCGCCGAGTCAAGAAATCACTCCAGTACTCGTAGTGGGCGTCATCGATGGTCCGGCCCTCGTCCAGAAGCCAGAAGACACCCTCCGCCAACACGTCGCCGAGTTCCTCGCTCCGAGCGCGCTCAGGCGTCCGGAACGGGTCGTAAGGCGCCTGCCGTACCGTTCCTGTCACGGACAGGGCCCGTAACCTCTCCCCGTCGAGGAGGTAGAACCAGTCCTCGTTGTAGATGTCGGGGAAGAACCCGGCCTCCGGGCCGGTCTCGACGACGAGTGCGCCGCCTCCGACGAAGGAGTCCTGGGCGCCTCCGACGGCGCGGTAAGCGTGGCACACGACGGAGTTGTCGGGAAAACCCGCGAGATGGAGGCCGACCGCGCTGAAGGAGCCCAGCAGTCCTGCCGCCCGGCGCAGGTCGTCCGGGTCCTCTACCTCGATGTCGTCGTCGAGGAAGACCACGCGTTCCCAGGACAGCATCCGTGCCAGCACCAGGGCGAGATTGCGCTTGGCCGCGGTGTCGGCCCTGCGCCGGAAACGCGGCGGGAGAACGGCGGACGTCTCGAGGCGCGGAATCCTGAAGGCGTGGACCCCGGGGAAGTCCACGACGACCACCTCTGCCCCCAGGCCGGCCAGCGGCCGCAACCGGCGGGTGCCCGTGTACGGGCCGCTGCAGAGCACCAGGAGAGGACAGTGCAGTGCATGCGAGAGGCGCACCGCGTGAAGGAGATGGCGGTGGCGGCGCACGGTGGGGACGACGATGGCGTCCACTGCTGAACGCGCTACGGGGCCCGTCGACGTGAGCAGCAGATCGCGGTGGGAACCGTGGTGTTCCGCCGCTGCGATTGTCGACATGGCCCTGCCTCATCAGCGCGTCGTCTGTCCGGTCATGGTCGATCTCCAGCGTGTACAGACAAACGGGCGCTGACGAGATCCTTGTAGAACACGTGACACACTTCTTCTTCCCTTCTGACGCCGCCTGAAGAGAGAAAGATTTCCTTTGTAGTCTGCAGCGCCCCTTGTGTCCATTCCAGGTAGCCGAGCGTCTCGTAGAAGCGGCGGGCGATGGCGTTGGCCGGGTCCAGTCCGAGGACCACCTGTTTGCAGCCGCGTTCGGTGAGCCGAGATTCGATGTGCCCCATGATCGCGCTGCCGATGCCTCGCCGGCGCCGGTCGGGCACGACCTCCAGGTGCGTGATCAACGGTACGCCGGGGAAAGCCTCCTCCAGCTCGGGTTCCTCTTTCGGCTCCAGCCACAGGTAGACATCGCCGACCACTCGTGTGCTCTGGCGTGCCACAAGGAGGACGCCGCGGGCCTCCGCCTGTCGGGTGAGCTGCCGGCGAAAGTATGTCTCTTGCCCGAAAGCTCGCAAAAGGTCGGGCAGATCTCCTGGCGTGGCCGGATCGATGCCGATGTCGTTCGTGCTCATCGTTGGTTTCTTCGGTCGGGCGGTGAGGGATGATCCTCGGCGCGGGGCTCGTCCTTCGACTCCTCGTCATCGAGGGGAGTCCACTCGTGCAACCTGTTCTCCGGCATCTGCCAGTCGGGGGAAAGGATCTTTCCGTCGATGATCACCACACGGCTGAGAATGCTGTAGGTGGCTGAGCTTCCGAACCGGTCGTTCACATAGGCGGTGTTGTCGTCGCGCACCTCTGGGTCGGTCAGAGCCCTGACGACACCGAGAGTCCCGCGAGCGTACATGCCGTTGCACAGGGTGATCGTGGATCGCCTGAAGTAGGGATTGGGGCCGCGATAGAAGTGGCCGATGTCCTGCTGAAGAACCTGTGTTCCGTCTTCCTCGGTGGAGAGTTGCGGATGATGTCTGACTTTCCGCCCGCCCTCGTCGATCTCGAAGTAGGTGCCCTGTGGGGCGGTCTCCCAGTGGGCCACCTGCTCGACGGGCAGGCTGGGATCCGACAGCAGCTTCCGTGTCTCCTCGTTCCAGTCGATGCCGCCCAGCAGGATGAGATGCCCCCGGTAGTCGTCGGAGGTGAGGGTGCTCGTTCTGCGCAGCCGCGTCTCGGTGTCCGGATTGCAGGCTCTGATGTGGCCGTAGAGCTCTACGAGCGCGTCGAGATCGGCGTAGTTGTACAACTCCACATAGTCGGGATCCTTGGGGTCTGAGTAGGGCATGCGCCGGAGCATGTCGGCCGGCACTTGCGCGCTGACGATGGTGATCGGTCTTCCGTCGTCGAACGCCCAGAGGTTCCGGTAGGGGCGCACTGAGGGTGGCGAGCCCCTCGTCAGGGCGGCGGAGCGCAGATCGAGCAGTTCCCGCAGAAGCGCACTCCGGTGGCGAAGCTCGTCCTCGGTGAGCTCGGAGATCTCCATGAGCCGCAGGGTGCCCTCTTGCAGGGAGCGGCTCGTGCTGAAGAGTGTCGCGTACGCCTCCAGGCGCCCTCGGGGAGGCAGGGCAGGGCTGGTGGCCGACTCCCACGACGAGATCAGGGGGACGCTCACGTTCAGGGCGCGTGCCAGCAGCGGCTGAGTGATCCTGACGTGGGACCCCAGGCTCCCGCGCAAGGACCTGAGTCGTTGCGCAAGGGCCTGGCGAGGATCTTTCTCTGGTTCCACGGTGACATCCTTCACCCGATCTTCATTGAATTCAATGAACTCCTCGAAGACAGTTCGCGCGGGGGGTGGGGAGTGGAGGTCTCCGGTGAAGTTCCCGAAGGTTTTCGCGTTTGGGGGGCACAGTTAAGGGGCGATACAGGCAGACGTGAATGGGGGCGAGCGCAGGCCTCAGTCGTCTGCCTCCCGTGCGAAGCTCCAGGTCGCCGGGACATCTGCTTGGCCGGCGGGACGGAGATGGCGCAACGCGGGCCAGTGTCGGCGGTTGGCCGGACGACGGGGCGGGAAAGCTTTTATTCAGCAGATTCACTGTACTTGGTCTGAAGTCCTGAATCTGGCGGAGGAGTCATGCGTGCGAGAAGTCCCCCAAGTCGCCGGATCAGGCGCGGGCTGAGCACTCACCAGAAGGCAGGCACCCGCGTGTCGGCGCAACGATCACCAGGAGTGCCCGCACTCGTCCAGGCCCCCATCGGCGCGTCACATCTCAGGAACCTCGATGTCTGCAACCTCAACCCTCCCCACCGTCCTGGCAACGGCGCTGGCCGGTCCCTTCGCGTGGGTGGCGACCACGGCCACCATGGCCAGCCCCGAAGGGGTCACCGCCGCGCGCGGCGTGCTCTACCTGCTCGCGGCCGTGTCCTTCTGGGTCATGATCATGTTGATCCGCCAGGCGTCCCGGGTCGTGTCCACCCTGCTGCGCGTGCTGCTCGTGCTGATCGCGCTCACCGCGTTCGGCGCGCTGGCCGCCATGGCGATCATCGCGCAGGTCGCGCTCGCCGTCGGCCCCCTCTGAGCGGCGGGCCGGCCGGGCGGGCGC
>NZ_JBFAIA010000044.1:0-49484 GCF_040654455.1 Nonomuraea sp. NPDC050691 | reverse complement strand
CGACAGGCATGTGTCCAAGCTCGCCCGGATCTTCGTCACCGAGCATGCCTACGTCGAGCCGGGTGCGGTATGAGCGGGCAGCGCCCGCCCGGCGACTCCGCCAGCAGCCGGATGGCGCGCCGGCCGCTCTCGTCGTCGCTGAACCGGTAGGCGGACGACCGGAACGAGGCCCGGAAACGGCTGTCGGCCTCCAGCGCCACGAGGTCGCGCCGCTCCTCGCCGTCCGCCCAACGCTCCAGCCAGAGCCAGTGGTGCTCGCCGGGGTCGGCCACCGGCACGTCCATGGACAGCAGCAGGTCGAGCAGGTCGACCTCCTCCGGGGCCTTCAGGGTGCGGCCGGCGGCGGTCAACTCGGTCCGTACATGGTCGCCCAGCCGCTCGACGAGCGCGTAGAGCCGGGGCAGGCGCGGTGTCCGCCCGTACGGGCCGTTGCGGAACTCCAGGAAGCGCGTCAGCCAGCCCGCGACCCCGTCGGCGGGCCGCAGCACGCCGTCGGCCAGCTCGCCGGTGACTCCGGACGACTCCAGGATCTCCAGCCACACGCCGGGCATGTCGTGGTCCCTGGCCTCCGGCATGATCTCCAGCAGCGTCGCGCGTACGGCGGGATCGTCCTGGGCCAGCGCGACGATGGCGGGCGCGTGCGACTTCCACCAGCCGGTGGCCGCCCGCAGCGTGGCCGGCAGGGCGATCAGCTCCGCCAGGTAGGCGCGCTCGGCGGCGTCGGCGTCCATCTTCGCGGCGCGGGCGAGCTTGCGCAGATCCTGCGCCATCTGGGACGACGGCGGCAACCCGCCCGCGGTCCGCCGCAGGCACAGCCGGGTGAAACGGCGCAGCGCCTCGTCGGCGGGCAGACGGCCGGCCAGCTCCCTGGCGTACCCGGACAGCACCTTGACCGGCAGCGCCCCCGCCAGCGCGAACTCCAGGAACACGGCGTCGAGCCGGTCCTCGTCCACGTCGAGCCCGTACTGCGCCTCCGCCCTGCGGGCGTGGGAGAACATCTGGCCGGCGTAGGTCGCGTTCTCCACGCCGGTGAAGACGCGCCCGGCCTGCTCGTAGAACGTGGGCAGGAAGTGCGGCACGGACGCGGCGAGCCGGCCGGCCAGCTCCTGGTACGCGTCGAGCGCCGCCTTGGGCTTGGACTTGGCCTGCCGGGCGATGCGTTCGAGCTCGGGCACGACGGCCAGCGCCTGGCGCCCGTCCTCGGGGTGGCGCACCAGCACCCACTCGGGGAAACCGAGCGAGCGGCGCTGCCCGATGCCGACGACCGCGGGCTCGCCCTCGGGCTCCAGCCCGAGGAACCCGGCCGCCAGATCCTCGGCCGCGCGCAGTTCCTCGGCCACCAGCCGGACCACCACCCGGTCGTCCAGCCCCGGGTGCCGGAAGGCGCGGGTCACCAGCGGCACCGCGCCCTCGCCCGCCCCTTCGGCTCCGGGCGGCAGCACGGCCCCGGCCTTCAGCAGCTCCCGCGCCGTCTCTCCCGGCTTCGGCTGCGGCGTCTCCGTCACGACCCCTCCTCGATCTGCCGGCCGGCGTGGAGCGCCGCGGCCATCCGCATTCCCTCCGACCACGCCACCGGCCCGACCTCGGACAGCGGCAGCGACCTGCCCTCCTGGTCGTGCCAGGAGAGATTTCCGGTCTCCATCTCGCCGTCCCAGTACGGCTCGCCGATCCACACGGACGCCTCCGTGATGCGGCCCGCGTCCCGGACCCTGCACGTGGCGTAGCCGCCGGACACCCGGTAGCCGAGCTGCGTGGCCCGGGCCGCCAGCCCGAACCGGGAGGCGTACTTGCCGCCGGCGAACTCCGTCACCTGCGTCGCCCGCGCCCTCACCTCGGCGGGCTTGCGCCAGGTCGCCCGGTGGATCTGCTCGACCTTCTGCGTCACCCCCAGCTCCGCGGCGAACTCCCGCAGATCGTCGAGATCGGGCAGGAGCACCGGATGGGGCAGCGTCACCGTCTCGGGGGACAACCGGACGGTCTCGCCGTCGAGGTTGACCACCCGCAGCTCGCCCGAGGCGGTGGCGTCCCGCAGGAACCCGACCTCGTCGGGGTCGTCGCCGACGACGGCGAGGTCGCGCAGCGCCGCCTGCCACGCCTCGTCCGGCCACACCCGGGCCAGCAGCCCGGTCGGGACGGGCAGGGAGGACACCATCCAGGTGTCCACCTGCGCGACGCACGCCGCCGCGTGCCGGTCGAGCCACTCGGCCAGCCGGCGCAGCCGGTCGACCTCGGGATGCTCGCGCAAGGTCTTGGGCAGAGACTTGAGCTGCCGCCCCACCGCGCGGCCGCTGGTGGAGCGTGCCACCACCCGGCCTTCCATGAGGGCGACCTCATATCCGTCGCCCGCCGCCAGCCAACCCAACGCGTCCGCCTTTCAGACGTCATGTCTCAGAAGTCATGTCTCAGAGGTCATGGGGATGCCGAAACGCCGCGGCTTTCGTCGCCGCGTTGCGGGAACGCTAGCGACCCTGACCGACAAATGGATCACTTTCGGTGCACAACCTACGACGCTCCAGGCTCAGGGGCGTTCCCGCGGGGGGTTATGCGGAGTTTCCCGCCTGCCTTGATCCCTGTCCTTCGGGCGGCTCTCATCAGAAGGAGGAATCTGCCCTGGCATACGCCGAGCGAAGGGGACCCCGACATGACGATCCGGCAGGTGGCGCCTCACCTGGTCTCCTGCGTCCTCGCCTGCATGGCGGTCGCCTGCGCGGCTCCGACTCCAGCGGACCCGACGCGGCGGGACGCTTCCTCATCGGCCGTCCCGACCGAGACCGCGGTGACCACACGACCACCCGCCAAGCGCGTGCCCCTCCGCCTGCCCGGCATGGACGCGGGTACGAAGACCGTCCTCAAGGCCGGCCCTACGAAGGGGTCCATGGTCGTCGGGGACATCCCGCCCGGCAAGGACGAGCTGTGGGTGCTGTTCAACTGTCGAGGGGACGGCAAGGCCGAGATCATGCTGGAGCCGGACGTGCAGATGCCCTTCACCTGCCTCGACGGCCTGATCAGTCCCATCATGAACCGGCTCGACCTCGGGCAGCGGAAGACCCTGACGGTGCGTGTTCAGGCTCCGGACTCGGTCGAGTGGGCCCTCCGCGTCACACGGGGCGCAGGGAGACGGTGAAGGTGCGGCCGTACGCGTGCCGCGTGGCCGCCTGGACCAGCGTGCCGCCCGGCACCCGCCGTACCGTCACCCCTTCGTCCGCCTTCTCCACCCGCAAACGCGCGCCAGGCAGAACGACCGAGACCCGGTCCTGCTTCATCGTCGGGTCCGACAGCGCCACGACCGTACGGTCCCCCGACCGGACCATCACCGAGGCCGGCCCGTCGATGAGCAACCGCCCGGCGAGGCGCGGCCCGTTGGCGAAGACGTTCGCGGCGACGATCCCGAGGGTCTCGTGCCTGATCGCCTGCACGTGCTCAGTGTTGGCGAGGACGGTCAGCGGGCCGCGCGCGTAACGGCGCAGACGGTCCTCCGTCGCGTTCGGGACCAGGGCGTAGGCGAGGGCGGTGAGCCCCCCGGCCGCGGGGTGGGTGACGGACGCGGTGAAGACGTTCTTGGTCACCGGGGTGTCGGGGTTGGACGTGCGGACGACTCTGCGGCTGCGGGTCACCGTCTCCAGCCCCGCCGTCACCGGCTGCCGGGTGAGGAAGGCGTAGCCGACGGCGGTGCGGCGGGTGTCGTTGGCGTACCGGAGCCAGCGGGGTGGCCTGGTGTCGCCCGCCTGCCACGCCTTGCCGTCCCAGCCCTCACCGGCCAGCGCGACCGCGTCTCCCGGGGCGGCGATGCGGCTGTCCACGGTGGTCACCGCGTCGCGGCCGCTCTGTCCGGACACGCCCGCCGCCAGCACGACAATTTCGTCGTCCAGCATGAACCACGACTTGGTCGCGCGGGCGTTCTGGTAGACGACGAAGTCGTCCGGCAGGATGCCGGCCTGCTTGGCGGTGTACGCGGCGTCGTCGGACTGGACCATGCCGGCCACCCCGTACGCGCCGAGGGTGGCGCCGCCGGAGAAGGCGTTGCCGGCGCGCGGGAAGTACACGTAGGTGTTCTGCGACTCGGAGGAGGAGGTGAAGTTCAGCGGGTGGCCCGGGTTCTCGTACCAGAGCCGGCCACCGTACAGCTGGGGCACGGTGCGCCGCTCCTCCACCGGCGCGGTGACGCCGGCCAGCCGGTACGGCGAGACGGTCGTGTAGTAGTCGACGCCGAACGCCTCCCGCTGGTCCTCGCCGGCGAGATAGAGGTGGAAGGCGCCCTCGCCCTGGAACCAGGGCATGAGGTTCTCGCCGCTCATGTACTCGTACTTGCTGATCCGCTCGGAGTTGCGGGCCAGGGCGAAGGCGTAGCCGGGGCGCCGGTGGACGGTCCGGTCCATGGCGTTGAACGCGACGCAGCGCTCCGGCGCGTTCAGGTCGGCGGCGGGGATGGTGGCGTCGGCGCGGATGGCCGCGTAACGGGCGATGCTGACCGGGGAGACGAAGGCGGTCGTGTCGGCGGCCGGGAGGAACTTGACGTACTTCTTCAGCGGGAGCGGGTCCTCGACGTGGTCGGCGAGGTCGGCGACGGCCTCCACGACCACCCCGACGTCGGCGTACCCGGTGCCGGTGCGCGAGACCGCCCGCCCCTTGACGATCTCCATCAGCCAGCCCTCGAAGATCAGCGGGGCGAAGCCGTCGGCGACCCAGCGGTGGACCACGCCGGGCAGGTCCGCCGACGTGCCGCCGCTCGTCGCGCCCTCCAGCGTCTTGAGGGTCTGGACGACGCGGGTGAGCAGGGCCTTGCCGTACGAGCCGGTGTAGGCGACCGAGTGGTGCTGGATGAAGGAGCCGTCGCGGTAGTAGCCGTCGGTGTTGCCGTGCTGGAGGTTGTACGGGTCGATGGTGGCGAAGACGGTCGCCTGGTCGGCGATGGCCTTGCCGACGCGGGCGTCGTCGCCGGTGAGCGCGCCCTGGACGATGCGGTTGGCGGTGATGTCGGCCAGGTTCGCCCCGGTGTGGAAGCGGGAGTCGAGGTCGACGTCGCCGTTCTTGCCGTTGCGCAGGTAGGCGTCCATCGAGGCGATGTAGGTCGCCGTCAGGTCGGGCCGTTCGTCCCGTACCCTGTCGGCGAGCAGGGCGAGGGTCCTGCTCACGTGGGTGGGGATGCCGATCTCCCAGTTGTGCCAGTTGCCGTAGTAGCCCTTCGACTGGTCGCCGTAGTAGCGCTCGTGCAGCCACACCAGCCCGTCGAGGACCCGCCGCTGGGCGGCCGCGTCGTCGAGGAGCTGGCCGCCCGGCGTGCGGGTCGCGAGGGCGATCTCGTACAGGTACTGGAAGGCGAGCCGCAGGTTGACGTCGTCGGCGCCGAGCCGCAGGCCGGAGAACAGCTCGCCGTCGCCCGCCTTGTCCATGGCGGTCAGCCTCTGGCGCGCGGCGTTGAGGATCGAGGCGAGCTTGGCGGCGACCTCGGGACGGGCGTTGACGTCGGGGGTTCCGGCGAGCATCGCCACGGTGTTGGTGATCAGCCGCGCGTGGTCGATCCCGGCCGCGGCACGCGCGTAGGCTCCGGCCTGGGCCTGGGCCTGGGCTTGGGCGGGGGCGGCTGCGGCGAGCAGGCCGGCGGCGGGGAGCAGGGAGAGGACCTGGCGACGGGACATGTGCGGCACTGCGAGCTCCAGAGCCGTAGGGGGGTACGCCCGGCTCACACTACATGATCTACTTTTGTCAGCCCAGGATGCTGACAGCCCCATTCGCCCCCGCGCCGCCGGACGGGGTCAGGCCGCGGTGGGCCGCCGGGTGGTGAGGCCGCGACCGGCGCGGAGGCCGACGAGATCGCCGGGATGCCGTCGCTCGATCGACGGCAAGCCGCCATTGTTTCTCAGGGCATCGGGAAACACCACGGGAAAAGGGCGCCCCGCGCTCCGCGAGGCGCCCCGGGTCAGGTCGTGGTCATCAGAAGACGTTCCAGCGCTGGCTCCAGGTCGAATAGCAGTCCCAGACGTGCAGAATCGCGCCGTTGGTGAAATCGGGACCCTTCACGTCGAGGCACCGCCCGCCGGCCACGTTCTTGAGCTGGACATGGCCGCTGCTGCCGAGCACCTCCCACTTCTGGTTGCTCGCGCTCGAGCAGCCGTACTGGTAGACGGCGTTTCCGTTGGCGTTGGGGACGTCCTCGGACTTGTCGAGGCACTTCTTGGAGAGCACGTTTCTCAACCTGATGAGGCGATGCCCGTTCGTGTTGCCCACTTCCTCGACGATCCAGCGCTGGTTGCGCACCTCGCCGCTGGTCCGATGATCGGACAGGGTCGCCTGGCCGCGGTCCTCGGTCGAATAACCGCGGATGTCGAGAACCTTCTTGCCACTCGATCCCGCCGGGGTCTGCACACTGATCCAGATCCCGTCGTCGGCCTGCGCCGGCGCCGTCGTGACGAGGATCGAGGCGGCGGCCGCCGCGCACGCCACCATCGCGGAGATGATTCTCTTCCTCGGCATGGTCACTGCTTCTCCTTCTGTCGGCTGCACTCGATGCTCGGCTTTCACCGGCACCTGCGACAAAGCCTTTTCGGCAGAGCGCAAAAGCCCAGGAAATCGGCAGGCTTCTCGCATATTCCGGAATCATCTAAAGTGGACGATCATGCAGCGGCTGGTGCTCTTCGATCTGGACAACACGCTCGTCGATCGGCTGGACGCCTTCCGGCGCTGGGTGCGGGCGTTCACGGCGCGGAGGAGGCATCGGCGGCGGGGCCTTCGAGTGGATGGTGCGGCTGGACGGTGACGGCAGCCTGCCGATGGACGTCTTCTTCCAGCGGGTTCGGGAGCGGTTCTCGTTGCCGGAGCCGGTCGAGGAGTTGTGGGGGGAGTACCGGGCCGCATTGCCGCGGCTCGTGGTGTGCCGGGAGCCGGTGCTGCGGGCGTTGGAGGGGTTGCGGGAGGCCGGGTGGCGGGTCGGCGTCGTGACCAACGGGATGGCGGACAACCAGCTCGGGAAGATCCGGCACTCGGGGCTGGCCGAGCGGGTCGACGGGTGGGCGATCTCCGGGGCCGAGGGGGTCCGGAAGCCGGACTCCCGGTTGTTCGAGATCGCGGCGGAGCGGTGTGGCGTCGGTCTCGACGGCGGGGGGTGGGTCGTGGGGGACGATCCGGTCAAGGACGTCGAGGGTGGGCGGGCGGCGGGGTTGCGGACCGTTTGGGTTGATCGAGGGGTTCAGGCGTGGCCTTCCGGTTTGGCGGCGCCCGGTCATGTGGTCGCCGATGTCGAGGGGGCCGTGGGCGTCATCACCGCGCCGGCGTGACACCGGCGTCGGGTCCACGTACGTGGAGGCTCACGTCCGTACCGTGGGGGGCGGGGGTGAGCTGGGTGGGCGGTGCGGTGCCGCGGGGCGGGCGGGCGGTGTTGCCGCTGTCGTTGACGCTGGTGAGCGGCATGCTGGACGCCGTCTCCTACCTGGGCCTGGGGCACGTCTTCGTGGCCAACATGACGGGGAACGTCGTCGTCCTCGGCATGGCTCTCGGCGGTTCGCCGGACTTCTCCACGCCGGGGTGCCTGGTGGCGCTGACGGGGTTCGTCGGCGGGACGGTGGTGTCGGGGCGGCTGGCCAGGGCCGTGCCGCGCTGGCCGCTGCCGGCGCTGGTCGTCGAGTCCGCACTGCTGGTGACGGCCACCGTCGTGGCGTTCGCCGGGCTCACGTCCGCGTGGCGGTTCGTGGTGATCTGCGTGCTGGGGCTGGCGATGGGGTTGCGTACGGCGAGCATCCGGCTCGCGGGGGTGTCGGACATCACCACCACCGTGATCACCAGCACTCTGGCCGTCCTCGGCGCGCACTCCGCGCTGGCCGGGGGCGACGGGGCCGGGTGGGAGCGGCGGCTCGGGGCCGTCCTGCTGCTGCTGGCGGGTGCGGCCGGCGGCGCGTGGCTGATCCTGCGCTGGGGGCCGGGCGTCGCGTTGGCGGTGGCCGTCGGGATTCAGGTCGTCGCGGGCGGCGCGTACGCTTACCTGGCGCGACGTCGGTCGTAGACCATTCTGTGGGGTGCGGTGTGACCTGGTGGGCGGTGGTCCGGTTCCTGCACGTGCTGTCGGCGGCGGTGTGGGTGGGCGGGCAGCTCACCGTGTCGCTGGTGGTGCTGCCGCCGGCGCGGCGCCTGCTGGACGAGGATCGGCGGGGCGCGCTGCTTAAGGCCGTGGGGCAGCGGTTCGGGGTGTTCACCGTGGCGGTGTTCCTGCCGGTGCAGGTCGCCACCGGCGTGGCCATCGCCGCGCACAAGGGCGTCACCTGGGGATCGCTGGCCGAGCCGGGGTACGGGCGGGTCCTCGCGGCCAAGCTGCTGGTGTTCTGCCTGGTCATGGTGGCGGCGGGGGTTCATGGGTGGGCCGGCGTCGCGGGGCGGGCCCTGTTCGCCCGGGTGACGGCGCTGGCGGGGCTGGTGGGGTCCGTCGTGGTCGTCCTGCTGGCGACCGCGCTCCCCTCCACGTGACCGCGCCTGATTGCGGCTACAGGTACGTGGTGAACCAGGCCGTCGCGAGACGGGCCACCTCGTCCAGGGCTCCGGGCTCCTCGAACAGGTGCGTCGCCCCCGGCACGATCTCCAGCCGCGTCTCCCCCGCCAGCCGTTCCATCGCCTGGCCGTTGAGGTCGAGGACCAGCGGGTCGGCGCCGCCGACGATCAGCAGCGTGGGCTGGCGTACGCGCTCGAGGCGATCCCCCGCGAGGTCGGGCCGGCCGCCGCGCGAGACCACCGCGTGCACCCTGTTGGGCAGGGACGCGGCGGTCACGAGGGCCGCCGCCGCGCCCGTGCTGGCACCGAAGAGGCCGGTCGGCAGGCCCTCCGTACGGGCGTCCGTCTGCGCCCAGTCGCTCAGCGCCTCCAGCCGGCGGGCCAGCAGGCCGATGTCGAACCGCAGCTCGCGCGTCACCGAGTCCTGCCGTTCCTCCTCCAGGGTGAGGAGGTCGGCGAGCAGGGTGGCCAGGCCGGCCGCCTGGAGCCGCTCGGCGACGTGACGGTTGCGCGGGCTGTGCCGGCTGCTGCCGCTGCCGTGGGCGAACAGCACCAGCCCCCTGGGGCGACCGGCCGGGCCGGAGGGGAGGGCGAGGTCCGCGTCCAGCGTGACCCCTCCGCCCACGCGCACCCGGAGCGCCTCGTTCATGCCGAGCCCTTCACGGGCAGGCCGGCCGCGGCGTCCGGTACGACGATGTCCATGCGGGCCATCCGCTGGTACCCCGTCTCCGGCGGCCGGGCCGGGATGTCGAGCGACGGCCTGTCCACCTCCTGGTACGGGATCGACGACAGCAGGTGGGAGATCATGTTGATCCTGGCCCGCCGCTTGTCCTCGCTCTCCACCTCGTGCCAGGGGGCCTCCGGGATGTGGGTGTGGACGAGCATCTCGTCCTTGGCCCTGGAGTACTCCTCCCAGCGGACGAACGACTGGAGGTCCATCTCGGACAGCTTCCAGCGCCGCATCGGGTCCTCCAGCCGGTCACGGAAGCGGCGTTCCTGCTCGGCGTCGCTGACCGAGAACCAGTACTTGCGCAGCAGGATCCCGTCCTCCACCAGCAGCCGCTCGAAGATGGGGCACTGGTGCAGGAAACGGGTGTACTCCTCCTGCGTGCAGAAGCCCATGACCCGTTCGACGCCGGCCCGGTTGTACCAGCTCCGGTCGAACAGCACGATCTGCCCGGCGGCCGGCAGGTGCTCGACGTAGCGCTGGAAGTACCACTGCGTCCGCTCGCGCTCGGTGGGCGCGGGCAGGGCCACGATGCGGGCGACGCGGGGATTGAGGTACTCGGCGACGCGCTTGATGGTGCCGCCCTTGCCGGCGGCGTCGCGTCCCTCGAAGACCACGACGACCCGCCGCCCCTCGTCGCGCACCCATTCCTGGAGCTTGACGAGCTCGCCCTGCAGCCGGAGCAGTTCCTCCTCGTAGGGCTTCCTTCTCAGCTTCCCGGAGGTCTTCGTCATCCGTACCACCTACCCGCCTCGGATCCCACCTGCCCCGCCGCACACGCGTGATGCGGCGGGGCAGGGCGAGTCAGACGCCGGCGCCGGCCGCGAGCCGGGCCCCGAGGCGCTTGAGGCGGATCCGGGCCTGGGAGCGCACCGGTTCGAGCGTGATCACACGGGCTCCCTCCGGCACGTGCCGCAGGTCGTGCGTGATGAGGATCGTGGTGCGCCCGGCCATGAGCCGTCGCAGCGGCTCCATGATGCGGGCGGCCGTGACCTCGTCGAGCCCGGTCATCGGTTCGTCGAGCACGAGCACGGGCGCGTCGCGCACGAGGGCGCGGGCGATGGCGATGCGCTGCCGCTGGCCGCCGGAGAGCTGCCGGCCGCGCTGGCCGACCGGCGTGTCGTACCCGCGCGGCAACGCGGTGATGAACTCGTGCGCCCCGGCGAGGGCGGCGGCCTTGACCACCTCGTCGAACGTGGCGCCGGGACGGCCGTAGGCGATGTTCTCCCGCACGCTGCCGGAGAACAGCATGCTCTCCTGGTGCAGGATCGTGATGGCCTCGCGCAGGGAGGACCGGGTCAGGTCACGGATGTCGACGCCGTCGAGGAGGATCCGCCCCTGGTCGGGGTCGTAGAACCTCAGCAGCAGCTTGGCCAGCGTGGACTTGCCCGCCCCGCTGGGGCCGGTGCACACGATCAGCTCGCCCGGCTCGGCGGTGAGCGACAGGTGCCGCAGCGTCGGCCGGTGGCGGCCCGGGTAGGTGAAGCCGACGTCCTCGAACTCGATCCGCCCGTGGCTGCGCGACACCAGGGTCAGGGCGGTGCCGCGGTCGTTCACGCTGGACCGGGCGTCGAGGATCTCCATGACGCGGTCGGAGCCGGCCGCCGCCTCGGACACGGTCAGGGCGATCTCCCCCAGGTTCTGCACCGCCGGGTAGAGCAGCCCCAGGTACGCGGCGAAGGCGAGCAGCCCGCCGAGCGTCAGCCGGCCCTCGGCGATCTCCCAGGCGCCGACGCCGAGGATGACGACCATGCACACGGTCTGGAGGACCTGCACCATCGGGCCGTACATGCCGGACAGCCGGGCCTGCCACATGTTGGCGCGCAGCCACCCGCGGCCCTCGCGGTGCAGCCGGCGCGACTCGGTGGCCTGCCGGTTGTACGCCTGGACGAGCGCCTGGTTGGCCAGGCTCTCCTCGATGACGCTGTTCATGGCGCCGTTGCTGAGCCGCTCGCGGGCGGCGGCCACCCGGAACCGCGTGGCGAACATCTTCGACACCAGCAGGAACGCGGGGACCAGCGCCAGGGTGACGAGCGCGAGGTCCCATCGGATGAAGAACGCCGCCCCGGCGAAGAAGACGACGCTGACGACCGTGGTGAGCACCTTGACCAGGCCTGAGCCGACGAGCTGCTCGATGGCCTCGATGTCGTCGGTGAGCCGGGCCATCAGGTCGCCGAGGCGCCGGTTCTCGAAGAAGTCCGGTGACAGGCTCTGCACGTGGGCGAACACCCGGTCGCGCAGGCTCAGCAGGAAGCGTTCGGCGCCGAGCGCGGTGACGTACGCCCCGCCGAACGACATGACTCCGGCCACCACCGCGAGGCCCAGCCAGGCGAGCGCCGGCGCCCAGAACGCGGACAGGACGCGCGTCGTGAGCACCTTGTCGGTGATGTGACCGAAGAGCGCGATCGCGGCGACCTCGCAGACCGCCGCCAGGATGGCGAGCACCGTGCCGGCGACGAAGAGCCGGCGCAGCCCTCGCGTACCCGGCCAGAACTCGCGGAACGTCCGGCGGATGGTCACCGCCGGCGCGAGTGCGGGACGGTCGGCGCGGCCCCTGGGCGAGAAGGAGAGCCGGCGGGAAACCCGCCGGCTCTCAGGTGGTTTTACCACCACCAGCCTCCGCCGCCGCCCCAGCCGCAGCCTCCTCCGCCGCAGCCGCCCCAGCGACGGCGCCATCCACAGCCGCCCCAACCGCAGCGGCGACGCCTCCAGCACGGTCCCCAGCCCTGCCGGAATCCGTTTGTGGTGCCCATAGTCCCCTCCCCCGAGTCGGACTTTCACTGTCAAACCGGACCGTACCACCCATAAGCCTCTAAATCACCACTTATCGCGGAGGGCAAATCAGACTTGACCGGGAGGCCCGAAGAAAGAGCCGGTTGCTTAGAAGCGGTAAATCACCAGCAAAGATGCGGACGCCCTTCCATACTTCGCCACCGGTTTAGCCGGGACACCCACTCCCACCTGGGGTTTCGCGCCATCGCGAGCGAGCCGGAGCGGCGATTGGGCGCCGCTTGAAGAATGTTTTTGCGACCCAATGGTGTTCGTTATACGCGACCGCCCGGCTATCGACGTCCACCCCTTCCCTTCCCGGGAACCCCCTGCCAGCGGAACGCCCGCCCCCGCCGGGGAACGGCCGGACATACACGCACGCACATGCGAGGCCTTGACAACTTTTTTTGTCGGTGAGACGCTGGGCGCATCCCGAGGAGGTAGCCATGGACAAGGTCGTTTCCAGTGACGGCACCGCGATCGCCTATACCCGCGTGGGCCAGGGCCCGCCCGTCGTGCTCGTGGACGGGGCGATGTGCCACCGCGCCTTCGGCCCCAACCCCGCGCTGGCCGAGGCGCTCGCCCGCGACTTCACCGTCTACACCTACGACCGCCGGGGCCGCGGCGACAGCGGCGACACGCCTCCGGCCGTCGCAGCGGCGGTCGACCCGCGCCACGAGATCGACGACCTGGCCGCCCTGGTGAAGGAGGCGGGCGGCGATGTGCGCCTGTACGGCATCTCCTCCGGAGCGGCCCTGGCCCTGGCCGCCGCCGACGCGGGCGTGCCGGTGGCGAAGCTCGCGGTGTACGAACCGCCGTTCATCGTGGACCGCTCGCGGCCGCCGATCCCGGACGACTATGAGCAGCGCCTGAGGGAGCTCGTGGCCGCCGGCCGTCGCTCCGAGGCCATCCGCTACTTCATGCGCGCGGGCGTCGGGCTGCCGGCCGTCATGGTGGCGATGATGCGGTTCATGCCGGCCTGGTCGGGGCTGAAGGCCGTGGCCCACACGCTGGCGTACGACGCCGCGTTCGTCACGGCGTACGAGCGGGGCGAGCCGCTTCCGGAAGGGTCCTGGGCGCGCGTCACCGTGCCGACCCTGGTGATCGACGGCGGCAAGAGCCCCGCGTGGATACGGGCCGGCGCACGGGCGCTGGCCGGGACGCTGCCCGCGGCCCGCCACCGCACCCTGGAGGGGCAGACCCACCAGGTCAAGCCCGCCGCCCTCGCCCCCGTCCTCACCGAGTTCTTCCGCTGATCGGCCGCACGGCCCCCGACCTGCGCCGGGCGAGTCTTCACCTGTCCTGTGGGCATAGGGAGCCCATGGCTGAGTTCCTGACCGACATCACCACCATCCGCGAACGGGCCCGCGCCGAGATCGGCAAGGGTCCCATCACCGACGCGTACGGCGCCGACCTGGACCGCGTGATCCAGGTGTGCAACGAGGCCCTGGCCACCGAGCTGGTGTGCGTCCTGCGCTACAAGCGCCACTACTACACCGCCTCCGGGATCCAGTCGGAGTCCGTCGCGCAGGAGTTCCTGGAGCACGCGGGCGAGGAGCAGGAGCACGCGGACAAGCTCGCGGCCCGGATCGTCCAGCTCGGCGGCGAGCCCGACTTCAACCCCGACACACTGACAGCCCGCTCCCACTCCCAGTACGACGCCAGCCGCGGCCTGATCGAGATGATCAAGGAAGACCTGGTCGCCGAGCGGGTCGCCGTTGCCACCTACACGGAGATCATCCAGTGGCTGGGCGACCGTGACATCACGACGCGACGGGTGTTCGAGGAGCTGCTCGCCAAGGAGGAGGAGCACGCCGACGACATGCAGAGCCTGCTCGAACGCATCCCCCAGGGCCCGTCGGCGTCACCGGCCTGAAGGACCGCCGTCCCTGGCCCGCCGGCCTCACTCACGCGGGCCGGCGGGGCGGACCGGTCGTACGGGCGAGGGCACTCCCCCTCAGGAGTGAGATCGAGGATCGCTCGTCGCGGCGATCCGCTCTGACCAGCGAAATCGGAGGATTACCGGGGTAAGCACAACGCCCCCTGGAGGTCCTTCATGAACGTCCGCACCGCTTTCCTCGCCGCCCCTCTGCTGATCTTGGCGTACGGGATGATCCGCATCGTCGACGGGTTCGACGGCGAGAGAGGCCCCGGCCTGGCCTGGACCACCGGGCACCTGGCCTTCATGGCGGCCCTCGTGCTGTTCGTCCCGATCTTCTGGGAGATGAGGCGGCGGCTGGACCGCAACGCGCTCTCCACCGCGGCCGTGGCGATGGGCGTGGCCGGCATCGCCTGCGCGTTCGCCCAGTTCGCCATCGACATCGTCGTGGGCTTCATGGCCGCCGACCACGCGGCGATGGTGCCGCTGTTCCAGCAGGTCAAGGCCGTGCCCGGGGTGTCCCTGGCGGTCTACGACGCCGGGCCGTTCCTGTTCTACGTCGCGCAGTTCGTCCTCGTCACCCAGCTCGCCGTGCGGCGGCAGGCCCGGGCGTGGACGCCCGTCCTCGTGTTCCTCGACTTCACCCTGCCGATCATCGACCGCGACCTGATCCCGGTCGGCGCGCTGCTGCTGCTGGTCTCGTTCGTTCAGCTCTCCCGCCGTGGCGCTGCGACCCCGCGCCACGCCCTCGCGCATGCCTGACGTCGCCGCCGAGAAGAGGCGCGTGGGGCGTCATGTCGGATATGCGGCAGACTGGGACGCCGTGTCCTCCCCGCCGTCGTATCCCCCCTTCGTCGCCGTCGCGCGCCGGCGGCTGGGTGAGCTGCCCCACCTCTGGGTCGACGCGGCCCTGACCGCGGCGATCCTCCTGGCGCAGCTCTGGCCGCTCCTGACCGGTGACAGCCACACCGGACGCCCGTGGGACTGGTGGGGCTACGCGGTCGCGACCGGCGCCTCGCTGCCCCTGGTGTGGCGGCGCCGGGCGCCCGTGGCCGTCCTGGTCACGAGCCTCTGCGTCGGCGCCCTGTACGACCTGGCCGACGAGGTCGCCCGGCAACCCATCTGGTACGGCGCGACCGTCGCCTTCTACACCGTCGCCGTCTACTCGCCCCGCTGGAAGCGGCTCGTCATGCTGGTCGTGACGCTCTCCGGCGGGATGCTGCTGGTCGGCTCCTCGGAGACCGCGCTGCGCGGCGTCATCCTGTTCCTCGCCGCGTACGCCGTCGGCCGGGCGACCGCCACGTCCCGCGCGCACGCCGCGGCCCTGGAGGAACGGGCCGCTCGACTGGAGAGGGAGCGCCAGGTGGAGGCCGAACGAGCCGCCGAGCGCGAGCGGGCCCGCATCGCCCGCGACATGCACGACATCCTCGCCCACGCGGTCAGCATCATGGTGGTGCAGGCCGAGGCGGGCCCCGTGGTGGTCCGGACGAACCCGGCCCGCGCCGAGGCCGCGTTCGACGCGATCGCCGCGGCCGGGCGCGACGCGATGACGCAGCTCAGGCGGATGCTCGGCGTGCTGAAGGAGGGCGAGGCGCCCAGGGCCCCGCAGCCGACCGTCGAGGACCTGCCCGCGCTGGCCGGCCAGGTCACCGGCACCGGCCTCGACGTGGGGTTCTCCGCGACCGGAGAGCCGCGGCCGCTCACGCCCGACTGCGCGGTGGCCGCCTACCGGATCGCGCAGGAGGCCCTGACCAACACCGTCAAGCACGCCGGCGCGCACCGCGCCGACATCCGGCTCACCTGGGAGGACGACAGTCTCATGATCGATATCACCGACGACGGCCGGGGCGCGGGCCGCGGGCTGCCCTCGGGCGGCAACGGCCTGATCGGGATGCGGGAGCGCGCCGCCGCGTGCGGCGGGACCGCCACGGCCGGCCCCCGCCAGGACGGGCCGGGCTACCGGGTGTCGGTACGGCTTCCGGTGGCGGGATCGTGAGCGACCCCAAGGGAGCGGAGGCGGGCGAGCGCATCCGGCTCGTGGTGGCCGACGACCAGGAGCTGGTCCGGGGCGGCTTCTCGATGATCCTCGACGCCCAGCCGGACATCGACGTGGTCGCCGAGGCCGGCGACGGCGTCGCGGCCGTCGCGGCGGTGCGCGAGCACGACCCCGACGTGCTCCTGCTCGACATCCGCATGCCCCGCATGGACGGCATCGAGGCGGCCCGCATCGTCTGCGCGGAGAGCGGCTGCCGGGTGCTCATGCTGACGACGTTCGACCACGACGACTACGTCTACGACGCGCTGCGGGCCGGAGCGAGCGGGTTCCTGCTCAAGGACGTCCGCCGCGACGACCTGGTCAACGCCGTGCGGGTGGTCGCCGGCGGCGAGTCGCTGCTGGCGCCCCAGGTCACCACGCGGCTGATCTCGGCGTTCACGTCCCGCCCGGCCGCCCGGCCCGCGGAGGCGCTGGGCGTCCTGACCGCGAGGGAGCGCGAGACGCTGCAGCTCATCGCCCGCGGCCTGTCCAACGCGGAGATCGCGGAGACGATGGTGGTGAGCGAGCACACCGTGAAGACCCACGTCAGCAACGTGCTGTCCAAGCTCGGCCTGCGCGACCGGGTCCAGGCCGTCATCGCCGCCTACGAGTCGGGGCTGGCCGTGCCGGGCGCGTAAGGCGGAGACGAGCGGGTATGCGGGGCCCCATGAGTGTTGACCCCGAGAGCTACGACGCCGACCTGCTCTGGGAGGAGTTCCACGGCGTGGTGAACATGACCTCCGAGGAGCTGCGGGCCCAGCTGCTGGCCGACGCCGCCGGCGAGGACGCCACCTTCCCTCCCGAGACCGACCTGGGTCTCGACGAGCTGGGACGCGGCGTCCTGCACGTTCTGACCAAGCGGAAGACCGACCTGACCAAGGACGACCTCGACACCATGCGCCAGGTCGTGGACCTGGTCGAGACCCTGGACAACAGGACCGACGACGAGGCACGGCGGCTGCAGCTCTCCGTGGGCCACGACCCCCTGCGTGCCACCTGACCGACTCTCGCCGGAGCCCCCGCCACAGGCTCTCGAAGGGCGACTCGTCGTGGCGAATCAGCAAATGGTGGATGGAGCACGACTTCAGATGGTGCAATGGGCCGTGCCGTACGCATCCGAGGAGGCCCGTTGACAGACAACCTCGACCTCGCCGCGAGCGCCCAGGAACTGGCCGACGCCGCGCCCGCCGGGTCGCTGGACCGTACCGCCGCGACGTCCGTGGCCATCACGCTGGCCACGACGCGTGACGCGGACCACGCCCGGCAGACGCTCGACGGGCTGTCGCCCGACGACGTGCGGCAGGCGGCGCTCCAGCTCTTCGACCGTCTCCGGGCCGGCTGAGGGCCCCCATACAGCCGACCGTGCGGGCTCCAGGCCGGCTGACGGGCCCAGGAGCCCGGTACCGGTCAGAACGTGATCTCGTACTCGACCTGGTCGATCGGGTTGCCGTCGCCGAAGTCGTGGCCGCGCGTGGCGCCCGACTCGGCGAAGCCGCTCTTGGCGTAGAAGCGGCGTGACTGCGCGGTGTCGCGCAGCGTCCACAGGTGCGCGCGCTCGACGCCTCGCGCGCGCAGGGTGTCGAGCGTGGCCGCCATCAGCGTGCCGGCCACGCCGCTGCCCCATGCCTCCGGATGGTTGTAGAAGCCGAAGATCTCCACCACGCCGGGCCGCTCCGGCGAGTCGCCGAAGTACGAGTAGGCCAGGGGACGCCCGCCGGGGCGGGCGGCGAGCAGCATCGTGTCCTTCGTCTCGGCGAGCGTGGCGCGCCACTTGCCGCGCCGGTGCGCGACCGCCTGCTCGAAGAACTCGGGAGCGAAGAACGGCCGGTACGCGATGGCCCAGGCTTCCGCGTGGATCTCGCCCACCGCGTCGCCATGGTCCGGAGTCGCCTGGAAAACGATGAAATCAGATGACATGTCCGAAGCTTAGCCAGGGGTGGGATGACGGCGAGGACATCAAATTCGCCGGAAATCGGGGTGAAACTATCTGGTGGGTCCGGACAGGTACACGATGTCGGACCCACTGGATGAGAGAAGGCAGCGTGACCCACCATGACCGCAAGCAGCGCTTCGAGGTGATCTACGTTGCCAACTACGCCGACATCCTCGCCTACATCCGGCGGCGTACCGACTCCCACGAGGACGCCGCCGATGCCCTGGCCGAGACGTTCACCACGACCTGGCGCCGCCTGGACGACGTCCCCGAGGGGCGGGACGCGCGCCTGTGGCTGTTCGGCGTGGCCCGCCGCGTGCTGGCCAACGGCCGCCGCGCCGAGTCGCGCCGCGGCGAGTTGGTGGAGCGGCTCGGTCACCAGCTCGCCGTGTGGGCGGAGCACACCGCGGCCGGCGAAGGTCTGGCGGGCGTCCAGGAGGCGTTCGCGCGGCTGAGTCCCGACGACCGGGAGATCCTCGCGCTGGCCGGCTGGGAGGGGCTGGGGTCCGACGAGATCGCCACCGTCCTGGGCTGTTCGCGCGCCAACACCCGGCTGCGGCTGCACCGGGCCCGCAAACGCCTGGCCAAGCACCTGGACATGGCCGGCGTCGACATGGCCCGCATCGGCTTGCGCGCCGTCGCGATGACGAAGGGGGTCATGTGATGCACGAGATCGACCGTCTGGTGGCCGGCATCGCGCCCGATCCCGGACCCGGCACGACACCGATCGCCAGGGAGCTGCTGGAGGAGATCACCTCCGTCCCCGTCCCCGAGCGCCGCCGCCTCCGCAGTTGGCTCGCCGTTCCCCGGCCGCGCAGGTGGGCGAGCGTGCCGGTCCTGGCCACGCTGACGGCCCTGCTGTCCTTCGGCATCGCCCAGGCGCCCGCCTCCGCCGCGCTCGACATCGAACTGGTCGACGACCACTACGTGATCACGGTGAACGACCTGCTGGCCGACTCCGAGGTCTATCAGCGCGAGCTCAGGGCCAGGGGGCTGGACATCACGCTCGACGTGGTGCCGACCTCCGCGAGCCTGACGGGCAAGATCATCGTGATCAACGACATGGAACGGTTGATGTCCGGCCGGACGGTGCCCCGCGAAGGCCCGATCACCACGATCGACGCCCAGGGGCCGTGCGAGCGGTTCGCCGGCTGCCCCATCGGCGTGAAGGTGCCGGTCGCCTTCGGCAAGAAGGCCGAGATCACTCTCGGCAGGCGGGCCCTGCCCGGCGAGAGGTACACGATGCCGCCCGGCATCGCCACGCCCGGCGAGCCTCTGCACTGCGTGGACTACGTCAACAAGAGCGTCGCCGAGATCACGGTCCTGCTGCGCGAGCGGGGCGTCACACCGTCGTACATCCAGTACGGCAAACGCGCGGCCCCCTCGGCCCCCGGCGGCTGGTACGTGCACAAGGGCGTCATGACCGCCGACGGCCAGGCCCTCCTGCTGGTCGGCGCCGAGCCCACCACCCAGCGCAACCCCGGGCCGGGGTCCCACTGCTGATCCCGGCCCGGCACTGAGAGCTTCCCTCCGGGGCGCGCGACTGAGCGCGCGCCCCCCATCACCGCGCGACTGAGCGCGCGTCCCCCATCACCGCGCGGCTGAGCGCGCGCCCCCTATCACCGGGCGCGGCTGAGCGCGCCTCCTCATCACCGCCATGCGTCGTCTTCGGCATGCGCGGCCCCCCGTCATGCCCACGATCGGATTTCGCGTGCTCACCGACACCCGCGTGGCGCCGCCCGCGCAGCGCCGCCGCTCCGCCCTCGCCGACCACCGCGTCTTCGCCGCGTTACTGCTCCTGGCCGCCGCGCTGCGGGTGGTGACGATGCTCGCCTACCGTCCCGCCACGCTCTACTGGTACGACTCCTTCACGTATCTCGACACCGCCGTGCACCCGGCACCGTCGGCGACGTTCCACCCGATCGGCTACCCGTTGCTGCTGCGGGCGCTGCTGCCCTTCCACAGCGTGGAGCTGGTCGCGGCCGTCCAGCACGTCATCGGCCTGGGCACCGGGATGCTGCTCTACGCGGTGCTGCGGCGCAGGTCGGCACCCGGCTGGGTGGCCGCGTCGGCGACGGTGCCGCTGCTGTTCGACGCCTCCTTCCTGCGCCTGGAGCAGGCTGTCCTGTCCGACACGCAATTCATCTTCCTGGTCGTGGCCGGGCTGGCCGTGCTGATGTGGTCGCCCCGGCTGTCCGTGCGCGCCGCCGCCGGAGCGGGCCTGCTGTTCGCCTTGGCCGCGCTGACCAGGACGATCGCGTTGCCGCTGCTGCTGCTCGTCGTGCTCGTGCTGGCCGTGCGGCGCGTGGGATGGCGGCCGCTGGCCGTGCTGGCCCTGGCCGGTTCCCTGCCTCTGGCCGGCTACGCCGCCTGGTACGCCCAGCACCACGGCCGTTTCGCCATCAGCGGCGCCGACGGCGTCGCCCTGTGGGCCCGCACGATGACCTTCGCCGACTGCGCCCGCATCCAGCCGCCGCCCGATCTGGCGCGCCTGTGCCCCAACGAGACGAAAGTGGACGCGGCCTCCGAGTACGTGTGGGCCGCCGGGGCCTCGCTCAACCTGCTGCCCGGCGACCGGTTCACGCACAACGACCTCGCCCGCTCGTTCGCGATCGGCGCGATCCTCGCCCAGCCGCTGGACTACCTGGGCGACGTCGTACGCGACACCGCCATCGCCTTCTCCTGGACCCCGGTCCCGCACCCCGACCGCACCACCCCGGCGTTCGGCTTCAGGAGCGGACACTGGGAGCTGCCCGACCAGCCGCTGATCGACAAGGTCAAACGGGAGTACGACCCGGAGATCCGCGGCCTGGCGTCGGTGTCGCCGTACGCGGACTTCCTCATCGCCTACCAGTACGCCGCCTACCTGCGCGGCCCGTTCCTGGGGCTGATCCTCCTGGTGGGTGGGGTCGCCGCGGTGCGGCGGCCCGGCGTGGCGCTGCTGCCGTGGGTCGTGGCGACGGGCCTGCTGATCGGCCCGGTCGCGGTCCTGGACTTCGACCACAGGTACGTGCTGCCCGTCATCCCCGTCGCCTGCCTGGCCGCCGCCCTGGCTCAGGCGCCCGGCGTACGCACCGGGGCCAGGCGGGTGCGGACGGCGCGGCGGGCGCGGTCGGCGGCTCGCGGGTCTCGGTGCAGCTGGATGGCCTGGTTGAGGGCCATGAGCAGGCCCATCAGCTCGAACGCCACGTCCGCGGGATCCGTGCCGCCCGGCAGGTCGCCGGCGTCCACCGCGCGCCCGGCCTCCTTGCGCAGCCGCGCGGACCAGGCGTCGAACCTGGCCTCGACGGCGTCCCGCACCGCCCCTTCCCGCCCGTCGAACTCGTGGGCGGCGGCCACGAAGAAGCACCCGCCGGGGAACACCCCGCGTTCCAGGTAGGAGATCCACGTCTCGCAGAGGGCGGCGAGGCGCGGCAGCCCCGGCGTGACCGGTATGACCGGCTCCCATACCTCCGCGCGGAACACCTCGCCCGCCCGCTCCAGCACCGCGAGCTGGAGCGCCTCCTTGCAACCGAAGTGCCCGAGCACGCCCGACTTGCTCATGCCGAGCTCGGTGGCGAGCCGGCCGATGGTCAGGCCCTCCAGTCCTTCGACGGACGCGATGGCCACGGAGCGGTCGAGGATGGCGGAGCGGGTGCCGAGCGCGTCGGCGGCGGACCTGCGGGGGCTCATGGGCCCATCATGCGGGCTCGGGGCCGCGGAACGGAATCCATGGAGCCACTTTAGCGTCCGAACGGTCGGTTGCTATAGTCGCCGGGCATGAACGGATCGCGCATCGTCGCCACCGGCCACCACCAGCCCGCCAAGGTGCTGACCAACGACGACCTCGCCACCATGGTGGACACCAGCGACGAGTGGATCAGCAAGCGGGTGGGCATCCGCACCCGCCACGTGGCCGGCCCCGGCGAGGGCGTGCCGGAGCTGGCCGCGAACGCCGCGGCCAAGGCGCTGGCCGGCAGCGGCCTGGACGCCGCCGACATCGACCTCGTGCTGGTGGCGACGTGCACCCAGCTCGACCGGGCCCCGAACGTGGCGGCCATCGTCGCCGCCCGCCTCGGCGTGCCGGGCGCGGCGGTCATGGACGTGGGAGTGTCATGCTCGGGGTTCACGCACGCTCTGGCCGTGGCCGACCACACGATCCGCGCGGGCGCGGCAAGGCACGCGCTGGTCATCGGGGCCGACACGATGACGGCGGTCACCGACTGGACCGACCGCACCACGTGCGTGCTGACCGGCGACGGAGCCGGGGCGGCCGTGGTGAGCGCGGCGCCGTCGCCGGAGATCGGCCCGGTCGTCTGGGGCTCGTTCCCCGAACTGGGCGACGCGGTGCGCATCGGGGGGACGCCCACCCGGTTCGCCCAGGAGGGGCAGACCGTCTACCGCTGGGCCACCACCAAGCTACCCGCCATCGCCCGGCAGGCGTGCGAGCGCGCCGGGGTGGCGCCCGAGGAGCTCGCCGCCGTGGTCCTGCACCAGGCCAACCTGCGCATGATCGAGCCCATCGCCGAGCGCATCGGAGCGGTCAACGCGGTCGTGGCCCGCGACGTGGTCGACTCGGGCAACACCTCCGGGGCGAGCGTGCCGCTGGCGCTGGCCAAGCTGGTGGAACGGGGGGAGGTGCGGCGCGGCGCGCCGATGCTGCTGTTCGGCTTCGGCGGCAACCTGTCGTACGCGGGGATGGTCGTCCGCTGCCCCTGACCCGGTGCGGCTTACTCGCTCAAGCGACGGACCAGGCGCGCGACCTGCTCCGCGTAGTACGAGGCGAACTCGGGCGAGGCCGGATCCAGCCCGGTGACGGCCCGCGCGAGCTGGGGGAACGACACTCCGGCCGCGGCCATGGAGAACAGGGCGAGCAGCACGGCCGGCGGGTCGACGTCGGCCGGCAGCTCCCCCGCCTCCTGCCGTCGGCGCAGGTGCTCGGCCTCGCGCCGGAAGTCCTCCTCCATGGCCGGACCGGGCGGACCGTCGTCGGTGAGGCCCTGCCAGACCATGAGCCGGCCGTAGTCGCGATGGGCGGAGTTGGCCAGGACGTATCCGGCGACGAGGTCGGCCAGTGTGGCGCCGGGATCGGCGAACGTGCCCTCCTCGCGCTGCCAGCTCCCGGTCAGGGCCTCATAGAGCCCCTCCTTGCCGCCGAAGTAGTACGAGATGAGCTGCTTGTTGACCCCGGCGCCGGCGGCGATCTCGCTCACCCGGGCCCCCGCGAACCCCTTGGCCGCGAACTCCCGCAACGCCGCTTCCAGGATGCGCGCCTTGGTGCGCTCGGGGTCGCGCTGCTTCTCCTCTGGTGCTCGTCTCACCCTCCAACACTATCATCCATCCGGATGGTTGACAGAATCATCTGTACGGTTGATAGTCGATGTCATGAGAGACGACATCGCGATCATCGGTGGCGGCATCGGCGGGCTCTGCCTCGCCCAGGGGCTGCGCAAGGCGGGCAGGAACGTGACCGTCTACGAGCGGGACCGCACCCCCGCCGACCGGGTGCAGGGCTACCGCGTCCACATCGACCCGAACGGCGCCCGCGCGCTCCACGACTGCCTGCCGCCCGAGCTGTGGCAGGCGTTCCTGGCCACCACCGGGCGGGGCGGCCAGGACTTCGGCTTCCTCACCGAGCGGCTCGACCTCCTCGCCCTGATCGAGACGCCCCCGGCGGCCGACCCGGCCGACGACCATCACTCCGTCAGCCGCATCACGCTCCGCCAGGTGCTGCTGTCGGGGATGGAGGACGTGGTGCGCTTCGGCAAGACCTTCGAGCGCTACGAGCGGCTGCCCGACGGGCGGATCGAGCTGTTCTTCGCCGACGGCTCCAGCGCGCGGGCCGACGTGGTGATCGCCGCCGACGGCGGCAACTCGCGGGTACGGGCGCAGTACCTCCCGCACGCCCAGCGCGTGGACACGGGCATCACCACCGTGGCCGGCAAGTTCCCGCTGACGGACGAGACCCGGCGGCTCATCGCGCCCCGGCTTTCCGACGGGCCGAACAGCATCATCCCGCCCCAGGGCATGGGCATGTTCGCGGCACCGCACGACACGGCCGGACTCGCCCCCGTGGGCGGCATCGGCGTGACCGAGCAGGACGGCGCGCTCATGGACAACACCGGCGCCTACATCCTCTGGGCCATCGGCGCGGCGCAGGGCCGCTTCCCTCGCGACATCTCCGAGATGTCCGGCGAGCGGCTCAAGGCCACGGTCGAGCGGATGATCGCCTCCTGGCACCCGGACCTGCGCCGGATGGTCTCCATGTCCGACCCGGAGACCGTCTCCCTGCTGCCGATCCGCACCTCGGTCCCCGTCGACCCGTGGCCCGCCTCCACCATCACCCTGCTCGGTGACGCCATCCACAGCATGACGCCGATGCGCGGCATCGGCGCCAACACCGCCCTGCGCGACGCCCGCCTGCTCTTCCAGGCGCTCACCGGCGGACGCGAGACCGTCGAGGCCATCGCCTGGTACGAGGACCGGATGCGGGAGTACGGCTTCGGAGCCGTGCGCGACTCGCTGGACGCGGCCCGCCAGTTCGTGGGCGAGAGCCGGCTGGGGCGGCTCGGGTTCAAGACGTTCCTGCGCACGGCCCAGCGTTTCCCCCGGCTGAAGGAGAAGGCGTTCTCGTAGGGGCTCGCCGGCATGCGGGCGGCAGGGACAATGGGGACGCGAGGACGGAGAAGCGCCGGGGTGGAGGGCGGATGCGGATCGGGATCCTGGGGCCGCTCCAGGTGGCCGGGGTCGCGGTCAGGGGCGCCCGGGTGCGGGCGCTGCTGGTGCGGCTGGCGCTGGACCCCGGCCACGTGGTGACGGCCGACCGGTTGATCGGCGACCTGTGGCCGGACGAGGCGCCGGAGCACCCGATGGCGGCGTTGCAGTCGCTGGTGTCCCGGGCGCGGCGGGAGGCGCCGGGGACCGTGGCCTCGCATCCCGCCGGGTACGCGCTCGACGTGCCGGCCACCGAGGTGGACGCGTGGGAGTTCGAGCGGCTCGTACGGGCCGGTGAGGCGCGGGCGGCGCTGCGGCTGTGGCGGGGGCCGGCGCTGGCGGACGTGGCGGCGATGCCGTTCGCGGCCGGGCCGGCGGCGCGACTGGAGGAGCTGCGGCTGACGGCCTTGGGCGCGCGCATCGCCACCGACCTGGCGCGACAGGACGCCGCGACGGGCCCGGGTCACCCGGCCGGACGCGATGACGCGACGCCCGCGGGTCGCCCGGCGGGTACGGGTGGCGGGGCCGAGGAGGTGGTCGCCGAGTTGCGGGCGCTGGTGGCCGAGCATCCGCTGCGGGAGCCGTTCCACGCGCTGCTCGTACGGGCATTGGTGGCGGCCGGGCGGCGGGGTGAGGCGCTGGAGGCGTTCGAGCGGGCACGAGCCGGGCTCGCCGACGAGCTGGGCGCCGATCCCGGACCCGCGCTGCGCGAGGCACACCTGGCGGCACTGCGCGACGAGCCCACGACTCCGGGCGAGCCCGTGCCCCTCACCACCCTTCCGGACGAGCCGCGTGGTGGGCGGATGCCGGCCCGCATGACGAGCTTCGTGGGCCGATCGGACGATCTCTCCCGGCTCCGCGCCCTGCTCACGGCGCCGACGCCCGGCGACGGCGCGCGGCTCGTGACGCTCGTGGGCCCCGGCGGGGCGGGCAAGACGCGGCTGGCCGTCGAGACGGCCGACGCGCTCGACGGCACGGTGTGGCTGGTCGAGCTGGCCGCCGCCGGCGGCGTACGGGCCGCGGTGGAGGGAGTGCTGCGCACGACCGACGCCGTGACGGCGCTGCGCGGCGCCCGGCGGCCGCTGATCGTGCTCGACAACTGCGAGCATCTCGTCGACGAGGCCGCCCGGGTGGCGCAGTCGCTGCTCGGCGCGGTGCCCGCGCTGCGGATCCTGGCCACCAGCCGGGAGCCGCTGGACATCCCCGGCGAGACCCTCCACCGGGTGCTCCCGCTGGAGGAGGCGGCGGCCGTGGAGCTGTTCCGCGATCGCGCCGCCGCGGCGCGGCCCGACGCGCGGGTCGAGGCCGGCAACGCGGCCCGGATCTGCCGGGAGCTCGACGGCGTGCCGCTGGCCATCGAGCTGGCCGCGGCCCGGCTGCGGACCATGCCCGTCGCCCTGCTCCTGCGCGGGCTCGGCGACCGGCTCGCCTTCCGCGGCGGCAGGACCGCCGAGCCGCGGCACCGCACGCTGCGCGCGGTCATCGACTGGAGCTGGGAGCTGCTGTCGGACGCGGAGCGGGAGCTGCTGCGCGCGTTCACGGTGTTCGCGGGCGGTGCGAGCGCGGACGCCGTGGCGCGGGTCTGCGGCCATCGGGTCGAGGCCCACCAGGACAGGCGCAGCGGGGCGGACGGCGAGGCGGACGGGAGTGACGTGCTCGGCGTGCTGGCGTCGCTGGTGGACAAGTCACTCATCGGCCTGTCCGGCGACCGCTACACGATGCTGGAGACCATCAGGCAGTACGCCGCCGCCGACCTGCCCGACGTACGCCGCGCCCACGCGCGCTACTACACGCTGCTGGCCGAGGAGGCCGGCCCCGGGCTGCGGACCGGCGGGCAGCTCCACTGGCTGGCCGTGCTGGACGCCGAGCAGGCCAACCTCGACGCCGCGCTGGAACGCACCGACGACCCGCTCCGGCTCTTCCTGGCCCGGCTGTGGCCGTGGAGCATGCGGGGACGGCGGGGCGAGGCGGCCGAGCGGGCGGCTGAGGTGCTGCGGCGGGTGGGCGACTCACCGCCGGAGGGCCGCGAACTGGCTTACGGGCTCTGCCGGGTGATCCTGGGCGACAGGCCGGGCGACGCCGTCCGGCGCTCGGACCATCCGGCGGCGGTGGCCGCGTTCGCGCTGATGCCGACCCCGCCGCCCGACGTGGTGGAGCTCGCCGAGGCGGCCGCCGAGCGCCTGCGCGACCACCCCGACGCGTGGACCCGGGCCGCGGCCCTGCTGATGTGCGGGCTCGCGCGGTTCGAGTTCGGGCCGGCGGCCGAGGCGGGCGAGCCGCTGCGGGCGGCGCTGGCCGGGTTCCGGGAGACCGGCGACCGGTGGGGGCTGTCGTACACGCTGCACTGGCTGTCGCTGGCCGCCGAGAACGAGGGCGACGACGCGCGGGCCATGGCTCTGGCCATGGAGGGTGAGCGGCTGGCCGGGGAGATCGCCGGGCTGGAGGCGCCCCAGGGGCCGATCATCTTCCTCGCCCGGCTGGGCCGGCTCCAGGCCCGCACGGGCGACTTCGCCGGCGCCGCCGCCACCCTGGCCAGGGCCGAGGAGGCCGCCGGCCGCACGGATGGCCGCCTCCCTGGGAGGACCGGACAGGGCGATCCGGCGAGGCCCGGGGAGGGCGGCGGTGATCCTGTGGCGGTGGCGCGGGTGCTGCACGCGCAGGCCGAGCTGGCCCGCCGGTCGGGCGATCCGGACGAGGCTGCCCGGCTGCTGCGCCGCGCCCTGACGCTGCTGGACGGCGCGCCCCCGCAGTTCGAGGCGCTGGTGAACGTCGAGCTCGCCCGCGTGTCGGCCGACCCCTGGCCGCCGCTGCGCCGCGCCCTGGAGCTGATGGACGCCTCGCCGGACCGTACGGTCCGCGCGGCGGTGCTGGAGGGCGCGGCCGAGCACTGCGCCCCGCCGCTCGCCGCCGAGCTGGCCGGGGCGGCCCGGGCGCTGCGCGGAGGGGCCGTGACCGGGGACGCCGCGCTGCTCGCCCGCTGCCGTGACTCCCTGGGCGAGGACGGCCTTCAACGGGCGCTGGCCAGGGGCGCCGCGATCCCCCACCCCGAGAGGCACGCGCTGAGCCCGCTCTCGTCACCGTGATGGCCGATGTACCCGTCGGGCCGGACGAGGACGACGCCGTCCCGCCGCCACGACGCCGCCACGACACCGCCGGGAGAGCCACGATCTTCCGTACCGGACCGTAATACGCGAGTGTGGGGTCAACTTTCCGCGGCTATGTGAGGAGACCAGTGGCCGATCCCGTCACGCTCGACACGCGAGGCAGCGACTTCGCGCGCCTCTCCAGGAGGATCGCGGAGGCCGGTCTGCTCGACCGGCGCCCGATCTACTACGCCGTACGGTTCTGCCTGGCCGCGGCCGCCTACGCCGGAGCCTGGGCCCTGTTCTGGTGGGCCGGAGACTCATGGCTCCAGCTTCTCGTCGCCGCGGTGCTCGCCGTGGTGTTCGCGCAGTTCGGCTTCCTCGCCCACGACCTCGGGCACCGCCAGGTGTTCCGGACCCGGCGGCCGGGCGACCTCGTGGGGCTCGTGATCGGCGACCTGTGCGTCGGCCTCGGCTGGGGCTGGTGGAACGCCAAGCACAACCGCCACCACGCCAACCCCAACCACGAGGACCACGACCCCGACGTGTCGCCGGCGGTCATCGTCTGGTCGACCGACCAGGCCAGGCGGAGCCGGGGGCTGCCGCGGTTCGTGGCCCGCTGGCAGGCGTTCCTGTTCTTCCCGCTGCTCACGCTGGAGGCGTGGCACCTGCACGTGGCCAGCTTCCGGGCGCTCACCAACCCGGCGATCAAGCGGCGCGGCCTGGAACTGGCCCTGCTGACGGCGCACTTCGCGGTCTACTTCGGCGTGGTGTTCGCGACGCTGTCGCCGGGCAGGGCCGTGGCGTTCCTGATCGTCCACCAGGGGCTGTTCGGGCTGTACCTCGGCTCGACGTTCGCGCCCAACCACAAGGGCATGCCGGTGCTCACCAAGGAGGACAAGCTCGACTTCCTGCGCAAGCAGGTGCTGACCTCGCGCAACGTCAAGGGCGGCCCGCTCCTCGACGTGGCGTTCGGCCAGCTCAACTACCAGATCGAGCACCACCTGTTCCCGCACATGCCGGCGCCCAACCTGCGTCGCGCCCAGCCGATCGTGCGCGACTACTGCGCGTCCATCGGCGTGGACTACCTGGAGACGGGCGTGTTCGACTCGTACGGACAGGCGCTGCGGCACCTGCACGACGTCGGCGCCCCTCTGCGCTCGGCACCCGCGAGGTCGTGACCCCGGCGGCCGGCTCCCGCACCGTGAGCAGCGCAGCGGTCAGTTCTGTGCGAGGCGGCGGCGCAGCTCGTCGCGCCGCCGCTCCAGGTCGGCGATCAGCTGCTCCTGGTCGTCCGCCATGGCGATCATGGAGCCGATCTCGATCGGGTCGGTCGCGCCGAGCTCGCCGATCTGCTGGCGGACTTCCTTGTTCTCCGTGCGCAGCCGCACCAGGTCCTCCTCGACCTGCCGCAGCTCATCCTCAGTGCTCATCCTCCTGATCTACCCAGCCGGAGCCCGCCCGCACGTCGCCGCCGCGCCCTCGCCGGTTGCGGTGGCCCGCCGGCCCCCGTGAACAATGGGGGCCATGCGCGAATCTCGGACCGGCACGGCCATCTCGGTCGGCGTGGTCGCCGTCGTGCTCGGCGCCACGCTGGTCATGGCGCTGTTCAGGCCGGACGGGCGACTGAACGCGCTGGACCTGCTCCTCCCCCTCGTCGCCGGGGCCGCCACGCTCACGCGCCTGCGCCACCCGGTGGCGGCGCTGGTCGTCGTGACCGCGGCCGTCGTCGCCTACTACCCGTTCGCCCGGCTCGACGGCCCCCTGCTGGTCCTCATGTTCGTCGTGCTCTACACCGCCGCCGACCGGGGGCACCTGGTCGCGGCCAGTACCGTGGGCGCCGCCTCACTGCTGGCCGTCGGCTACGGCGAGAGCGGGGACATCCGGCACATCGACGACAGCATGTTCCTGTCCATCATGGGCTGGGTGGTGGCCTGCATCGCGTTCGGCGGCGTCACCCGCAACCGACGCGCCTACCTGCAGGAGGCCGAGCGGCGCGCGCGGGAGGCCGAGCACGGCAGGGAGGAGGAGGCGAGGAGGCGGGCCGGCGAGGAGCGGCTGCGCATCGCCCGTGAGCTGCACGACGTGCTCGGCCACAACGTCTCCATGATCAATGTGCAGGCCGCGGCCGCGCTGCACGGGCTGAAGAAGCGGCCCGAGGAGGCCGAGGCGGCCCTGCGCACGATCAAGGAGACGAGCAAGGAGACGCTGCGCGAGCTGCGGACCACGCTCGGCGTGCTGCGGCAGGTGGACGAGGAGGCGCCGACCGTGCCGGCCGACAGCCTGGCGCGGGTGGACGCGCTGGTCGCCGCGACGGGGCTGTCGGTGCGCACCGAGGTGTCGGGCCCGCTCGGCGACGTGCCCACGGAGATCGACCTGGCGGCGACGCGCATCGTCCGGGAGGCGCTGACGAACGTCTCCCGGCACTCCGGGACGAACGAAGCCACGCTCACCATCACCAACAAGTCCGGACATCTCGTGATTCGGGTGGATGATGATGGTCCCGGGGCGGCGTACACCGAAGGCAGCGGCTTCGGCGTGCAGGGCATGCGCGAGCGCGCCACCGCGCTGGGAGGCACCCTGGAGGCGGGCCCCCGCCCCGAGGGCGGCTTCCGCGTCGTCGCGGACCTCCCCCTCCCGAGCTGAACCCCGGCCCGACGAACCCCCTGTGAACGGCACCACCCCGAACGGAGTCCGATGATCCGCGTACTGCTCGCCGACGACCAGACCCTCGTGCGCGCCGGATTCCGGTCCATCCTGAGCGACGAGGAGGACCTCGACGTGGTCGCCGAGGCCCCCGACGGCGAGGAGGCGGTGGCGCAGGCCGGGCGGCACCACCCCGACGTGGTGCTCATGGACATCCGCATGCCCCGCCTCGACGGCCTGGAGGCGACCCGCCGCATCGTCGCCGACCCCCGCCTGGCCGGCGTCAGGGTGATCATCCTGACCACGTTCGACCTCGACGACTACGTGTACGGGGCGCTGCGGGCGGGCGCGAGCGGCTTCCTGGTCAAGGACACCGAGCCGGCCGAGCTGATCCACGCCGTACGGGTCGTCGCGCGCGGCGACGCGCTGATCGCCCCGGCCATCACCCGCCGGCTGATCGCCGAGTTCGCCGGTCGCGTGAAGCGGCCCGAGCCGGGACCGGAGCTCAACGCCCTGACCGAGCGCGAGCGCGAGGTCATGGCGCTGGTGGCGGCCGGCCTGTCCAACGACGAGATCGCTGCCCGGCTCGTGCTCAGCCCCGCCACGGCCAAGACGCACGTCAGCCGCATCATGACCAAACTGCACGCGCGCGACCGGGCCCAGCTCGTGGTGACGGCCTACGAGGCGGGCATGATCACCCCGGGCTGGCTCACGCCCTGACCCTCCGGGACGCGTACATCCCGGGTCGTACGTCCCGCGCCCCCCCTGCCACCCGCAGGAGTACGCCAGGTGCACGCGCCGGCATGACGCCGCGCACGGCACCGCCACCGCAGGATCGTGAGCCATGGAAACCGTGGACCTCGCCCGCCTGCAGTTCGCCCTCACCGCCGGGGCGCACTTCCTGTTCGTCGCGCTGACGCTCGGCCTCGCGACGCTGGTGGCCGTCGTCCAGACCTGGGCGACGCTCACCCGCAACCCGGTCCACCTGCGGATGACCAGGTTCTGGGGCCAGCTCTACATCATCAACTACGCGATGGGCATCGCCACCGGCCTCGTGATGGAGTTCCAGCTCGGGCTGACGTGGAGCGGGCTGACGGAGTTCGCGGGCAACACCTTCGGCGCCTCGCTGGCGATCGAGACGCTGGTCGCCTTCTTCCTGGAGTCCACGTTCCTGGGCCTGTGGATCTTCGGCTGGAACAAGCTGAACCGGTGGGCCCACCTGGCGGCGATCTGGGTCGTGACGCTCACGGCGTACGCCTCGGCCTTCTGGATCCTCGTCTCCAACGGCTTCCTCCAGCACCCGGTCGGCTACGAGCTCGCGGACGGCGTGCTGCGGCTGACCGACTTCGGCGCGATGGTCGCCAACCCCACCGCCCAGGTCGCGTTCTTCCACGTGCTCGGCGGCGCCATGGTCACGGGCGGCTTCTTCATGGCCGGGGTCAGCGCGTACCACCTGCGCAGGCGCACCGCCGAGCAGGACCTGTTCCGCAAGTCGCTGCGGATCGGCGTCGGCGTGGCGCTGCCCGCGACGCTGTTCACGGCCACGCTCGGTGGGCTCGGCTTCGAGACGCTGCAGCCTACGAAGGCCGCCGTGTGGAGCGGCGACGCCGCGCGCATCGCCGCCGCGCAGGCCGAGATGGTGGCCGCGCACGGCCCCGGCGACTACCTGCCGCCCTCCGGCTGGGTGCACGCCGGCGGCCTGACGATGATGATCGCCTTCGCGGTGATGTTCTTCTTCTCCGGGCTGAGCGCCGTGCTCATGCTCTTCCGGCCCGCCGTGCGGGGCCTGCGGGTGTGGCACTGGCTGCTGACCCTGATGATCCCGGTGCCGTTCCTGGCCATGCTGGGCGGCTGGGTGTTCCGCGAGATGGGCCGCCAGCCGTGGGCGGTGTACGGCCTGCTGACCACGGCGGAGGCGATGTCGCCGCTCACGGAGACGCAGATGCGGGTCTCGCTGACCGCGTTCGTGACCGTGTTCGCCGTGCTGATCGTGACCAACTACCTGCTGCTGGCCAGGGCCGCCCGGCGCGGCCCCGGCGCGGTGACGCTGGGCGACCGGCCGATCGACGCCCCGTCCACCGAGCCCGCCCTGTCCCTCTGAGGAGCCCGTCATGGAGATCTTCGTTCTGGCCTTCTTCGCGCTCGGCTACCTCGTCCTGGGCGGCGCCGACATCGGCGTCGGCATGACGCTGCCGTACCTCGGCCGCGACGGCGGCGAGCGGCGGGAGGTGATCGCCGCGATCGCGCCGTTCTTCCTCGGCAACGAGGTGTGGCTGGTGTCCACGGCGGGCGTGCTCGCGGGGCTCTTCCCCGAACTGGAGGGCGAGCTGCTGAGCGGCAACGTCGCGGTGGTGGTGCCGCTGCTGCTGTCCTGGGTGGCGCGCGACATGGGGCTGTGGCTGCGGGGACGGCTGCCCGGGGTGCGCTGGCAGGGCTTCTGGGACGGCGCGATCGTCGCCGGGAGCTGGGGCCTGGCGCTGAGCTGGGGCGTGCTGCTCAGCGACGTGCTGCTCGGCCTGCACGGGCCGGTCGCGCTGGTGCCCGCGCTGCTGGTGGCCGTGGTGTTCGGCACGCACGGGCTGGCCTTCGCCGCGCTGCGGCTGCGCGGCGAGCTGCGGCAGCGGGCCGCCGTGCTGTCCGGCGGCTCCGGCGAGGCGCGCACGTACGCCCTGACCGCCGCCGCGCTCGTCGGGATCGGGGTGCTGGCCGGGCTGCGGCTGCCTCTGACGGCCGGGCCCACGGCGGCGCTGCTCACACCGGTGATCCTCGCGGTGACACCGCTGCTGGTCGCCTCGCAGGCGTGGGTCTGGTGGACCTTCCGCCACCGCGTGACCGGCCCGTCCTACCTGTGAGTGCTCACCTGCGGCGCGGGTGGGTGAAGGACGCGTCCGACTTCACCGAGGCGTCCTCCGGGGCCACCTCGGGCGGCGAGGCGCGCAGCCACCGGCACCCGTGCGGGCCGAGGGGCAGGCGCACGACCCCCTTCTCCGAGACCTCGGTGGCGCCGTCCGCCAGCAGGTCGGTGAGCCGGTAGTTCGCCAGGCCCTCCAGCGTCAGCTCCACGTCCTCGGCCGTCCTGCCCAGGTTGTGCAGGGCGATCACCGAAGCGCCGTCGGCGTCGCAGCGGTGCGCCAGGACGTGCGGGCTGCCCGGGTCGAGCACCGTGTGGGTGCCCCACGCCAGCTCCGGGCACTCCCGGTAGCGCTCGATGAGGAGCTGGATCCAGCGCAGCAGCGAGTCCGTGTCGCGCTTCTGGCTCGCCACGTTGACCCGGTCCGGCCCGAAGGGACCGTCCGGCATCCGCCGCACGGGCTCGGCCATGCTGAAGCCGCCCTCACCCGACCACTGCATGGGGGTGCGCACCGCCATCCGGCCCTCCGCGTCGAGGTTCTCCCCCATGCCGATCTCCTCTCCGTAGAACAGCACCGGCGTGCCCGGCAGCGAGAAGAGCAGGCTGTAGGCCATCTTGATCCGCCGCAGGTCGCCGCCGAGCATGGGGGGCAGCCGGCGGCGCAGCCCGCGGCCGAAGATCTGCATGTCCTTCTCGGGGCCGAACGCCTGGAAGATCTCCTGACGCTCCTCGTCGGTGAGCTTGTCCAGCGTGAGCTCGTCGTGATTGCGGAGGAACGTCGCCCACTGGCAGTCCTTGGGCGGCTTGGGCCGTGACTTCAGCGCCGCGGCGAGCGGCTCGGCCTCGCCCCTGGCCAGCGCCAGCCAGGCGCTCTGCATGCCGATGAAGTCGAAGCACATGGTGACCTGGTCGCCGAGCCCTTCGCCGAAGTAGCCCATCAGCTCCTTGTAGGGCACGTTGACCTCGCCGAGCAGCACCGAGTCGCCCTGGCGCCGGGTCATGAAGGCACGCAGGTCCGCGAGGAAGTCGTGCGGGTCGGCCAGCTTGGGCTCGACGTTCTCGATGAGGAACGGCACCGCGTCCACCCGGAAGCCCGACAGCCCGAGCTCCATCCAGAAGCCGAGGATGCGCGCGATCTCGTCACGGACCTCGGGGTTGGCCACGTTCAGATCCGGCTGGTGCTTGTAGAAGCTGTGCAGGTAGTACTGGCCCGACCCCTTGTCGTACTGCCAGATGCTGTTCTCCTTGTCGGGGAAGACCACCATGCTCGGGTCGTCCGGCTCCGGCTTGTCGGACCAGACGTACCAGTCGCGGCGCGGCGCGTCCTTGCTCTTCCGCGCCTCCTTGAACCACGGGTGCTGGTCGGAGGTGTGGTTGACGACCAGGTCCGCGATGACGCGCAGCCCCCGGTCATGGGCGGTCCGCATGAACTCCACGAAGTCGCCGAGCGTGCCGAGCCGGGGGTCGATGGCGTAGAAGTCCGTGATGTCGTAGCCGTCGTCCTTGTTGGGGGTGGGATAGAACGGCATGAGCCACAGGCACGTCACCCCCAGCCCCGCCAGGTAGTCGATCTGCTGCGTCAGCCCGCGGAAGTCACCGATGCCGTCGCCGTTGCCGTCCTTGAACGTCTCCACGTCGAGGCAGTAGATGACGGCGTTCTTCCACCACAGGTCCGAGGTGTACGTCAGTCGCATGGACCGCCTGCTACCCAGAGGATCGCCCGGAATGCCGGACGCCTCCCGGGGAAGCGGAGAACGCCACTAAGGTCTGACCCACACGATCCCCCAGGAGGGCACCATGAGCGACCACGCGATCACCTTCGACCTGATCGACGTCGACAAGGACGGCCGCATCTCGGCCGAGGAGCTGGTCCGGCTGATGGAGGCCCTGGGGCAGCCGATCAGCCTGGAGCGGGCCCAGGCCGGCGTGGCCCGGCTCGACCAGGACGGTGACGGGCTGATCGACCTGGAGGAGTTCGGCGCGTTCCTCAAGGACTGACGCGGGACCGCCGGCCAGAGGGCCCGCTCGGCGCCGTGATCGTCAGGCGGCGGAGACGTACACCTGGCCGAAGACCTCGGCCAGGGCCTTCAGGTCGGTCGCGGCGTCCACCTCGGGCTTGGCCGGGTCGTAGAGGGTGGCCAGGCGGGGGCGGACCTCGGCGAGCTTCTTGAGCTGGTCCCAGGTGGCGTTGGCCGACCACTTCTCGCCGTACAGGCGGCTGACCTGGCCCTGCTCGTTCTCGGAGCGGCTCGGCAGCGTGACGGTCTCGGCCGCGTCGTCCTGGATCGGGCTCGCCACGTGCTCGGTGACGGCCTTGGTGACCTGCTCGCCGGAGAGCTGGGGCGCGCCGGCCGCGGTCAGCCCGGCGTCCTCGCTGGCGATCTGCGCGTACGCGTCCCACGCCCGGGCCCGGACCTGCACCCACTGGTTGCGCTGGGCCGCGGCGGCGTCGATCTTCCAGGTGGCGTACTCGGTGCCGAGGTGGGCGCCGTCCAGGGCGAGCTGGTCGATCTTGCCCTTGGCGAGCCAGGCGCCGATCCGCTCCGGGGCGAGCAGCGGGTACTTCTGGGTCATCGCGGTCTTGCAGGCCTCGTCGGCGCCGCAGCCGAACAGCGGCACCGCCGTGTGCGCGGCGAGCTTGCGGCCCGGGGCGAGCTTGCGCAGCCGCGCCGTCGCCTCGTTGACGAAGGTGTCCATCTCGTCGGCGCTCTGGAACGTCTGCCCGGTCCCGAGCTGACGGGTGAAGCGGATGCCGGTCACGCCCGGCTGCGCGGCCAGCGCGGCGACCTGCTTGGCGGCCTCGTCCAGCTTGCCGGCCTTCCAGTCGTCGGCCAGCTCGGCGTCCACCCACACCCGCAGGCCGGCCGCGACCGCGGTCTTGATCGCCTGGCCGGTGGTGCTCTCCATGGCCGTGGAGATCTGCTCGGCCGACAGGCCCTCCGGCGAGACGAAGCACTCCTCGCCGGCCTTGCACTCGGGCGTCCCGCCGTCCTCGGCGCCCTCGACGTCCGGCTCGCCGCCGTCGTGGGCCTGGCCGTCACCCACCCCGTCGTCCTCCGGCGGCTGGCAGACGTTGCCGGCGTCGCCGCAGTTGACGCCGACGGAGTCGAGCGGGCCCGTCTGCTCCATCCGCTCGCCGTCGTTGGCCAGCCACCACCGGGCGATGTCCAGCGCCTCGTCGGGCGTGGCCATCCAGTGGCACACGACGTACGCGGGGGTGTCGCCGGACATCAGGTCGTTGCAGCTCCGGGGATCGTCCTCCGACCAGGCCGGGACACCGATGCCGAGCAGGGAGAGGGCGAGTCCTATGACGAAGATCTGCCGCAGTCGACGTCGCATCGAGGCGCCTTACGTGAGGGGTGATCGTCGGGCATTCAGCACGATATCCGGATGATCAACGACGTTCAATGAGATCAGGGGGTCTTGACCGCTTTTCTGACCGATTCCGCATCCATCGGACAACCTCGAATAACCAGGAGACAGCCTCCCGGGCGACCCGGCAGAATGGGCGCGTTTGTCAAAGGGGGCATCACGTGCGCGGACATTTCCAAGATCTCAGCCTGCTCCGCGACCGGCGGTTCACGCTGCTGCTGGCGGCGCGGACCATCTCGGTGCTCGGCAGCACGTTCGCCCCCGTGGCCCTCGCCTTCGGCATCCTCGACCTGCCCGGGGCCGACGCGACCACGCTGTCGGTGGTGCTCACCGCCGAGTCGCTGCCGATGGTGCTCTTCATGCTGGCCGGCGGGGTGATCGCGGACCGCTTCCCCCGGCACCTGGTGATGATGGCCGGCGAGCTCGCCAACGCGCTGGCGTTCTTCGCCCTGTCCGTGATGATGCTCACCGGCTGGACCCCGCTGCCCGCGCTGGCCGGCGCCGCCGCGCTCAGCGGCGTGTCCATGGCGGTGCTGTTCCCCGCGCTGACCGGCATCATCCCGGAGGTGGTGCCGGCCGAACGGCTCCAGACCGGCAACGCCCTGCTCGGGCTGGGCGCCAACGTCTCCCGGGTGGCCGGGGCGGTCTTCGGCGGCGGCACGGTGGTGCTCTTCGGCGGCGGGTGGGCGCTGGCGGTGAGCGGGCTGATGTTCGCGGTGGCCGGCGGGCTGATCGCGGCCCTGCGGCTGACGCCCGCCGAGCGGCCCGCCGGCCCGCGCCACTCGGTGCTGGCCGACCTGCGCGACGGCTGGCGGGAGTTCAGCTCCCGGCAGTGGATCTGGGTGGTGGTCGCGCAGTTCTCCGTCATGGTGATGGCCATCCAGGCCGGTCACGGCGTGCTCGGGCCGTTGCTGGCCAAGGAGAGCCTGGGCGGGCCGCTGGCCTGGTCGGCGTTCCTGACGGGCGAGGCGGTCGGCACGATCGCCGGGGTGCTGGTGTCGCTGCGGTTGCGGCCGTCGCGCCCGATCCTGGTCGCCACGCTGCTGTGCCTGCCGACCGCCGCGCCGTACCTGCTGCTCGGGCTGGGGGCGCCGGTGTGGGCCATCGTGGCCGGCTCGTTCGCGCTGGGCGTCTGCTTCGACGTCTTCGGCGTGCTCTGGCAGACCACCATGCAGCGGGAGGTCCCGGCGGAGGCGCTGTCGCGGGTCAGCTCGTACGACGCGCTGGGGTCGCTGATGTTCGGCCCGCTCGGACTGATGCTGGCCGGGCCGGTGGCGGGGCTGCTCGGCACCCGCGAGGCGCTGCTCGGTTGCGGCGCGCTGGTCGTGCTCTCGACGCTGGCGGCGCTGCTGTCGCCCGGGGTGCGCAACCTGCGGGCCCCCGCCCCGGCGCCGGCCGCGGAGGGCGTCCCGGGCTGACCGCCGGCTCCGACCGTCCGTCTCAGGCCGGCCGGCCGCGGAAGAAGGCGTTGGCCCGGGGCTGGAACATGAGCGTCACGGCCCCGAGCACGGCCAGCAGGTGCAGGATCCGGCTGCCCGCGAAGAGGAAGTCCATCGGGGCCCAGGCGGCGACCGCCTCCCCGATCGAGCCGCCGTCCAGCAGCCACCGCGCCGGCTCGATCACCAGCGACAGCGTTCCGAAGATCCCGAGGCCGGCGGCCAGCGTGAGCCGCGCCCAGTTCCGTCCCTGCCGCAGCCGCAGGGCGAGGAACACGGCCGCCGCGAACACTGCCAGCCGGAAGGCGATCTGGGGCAGCAGCTCGCCGAACGCGGCACCGGACGACAGGGCCCGGGAGACGATCAGCACGGCCTCGAAGGCGCCGGCCGCGACGGCGAAGAGCCACAGCGACATGGCCGCGACCACGGCGGGCGGCGCCTGGTTCGGCAGGCCGTTCCGGGGCGCGGGCGGCGAGGTGAGGGTGGACGAGTGGTTCATGGGATCCTCCTGGGGCGTTTCCTGAAGTCTGCGCCGATCTGCCGTCCCGATCAGGCCCGCCGCCCCCCGAATCCCGGGTACGGCCCGCCCTACCCCCTCCCGGCCTCACGTGGCGTGACGGCAGGTGGCGACAACCGGACGGCGATAATCGACCCATGGCCGCTGAATCCGCCCAGACGCTGGAGCGCGGGCTCCGCCTGCTGAGGCTGCTCGCCGACGGCAAGGGCGGGCGCACCCCCACCGAGCTGAGTCACGAGCTGCAGCTCAGCCGCCCGGTCGTCTACCGGCTGCTCACCACGCTGTCGAGCGAGGGCTTCGTGCGGCGCGACGCCGAGGGGCGGGCGCACCTCGGGTTCGGGGTGCTGGTGCTGGCGCAGGCGGTGCAGCCGCTGCTGCGCGCGGCGGCGCTGCCCGCGCTGCGGCGGCTGGCCGAGCGGGTGGGCGCGACCGCGCACCTGACGGTGGCCGAGGGTGACGACGGGCTGGCCGTGGCCGTGGTGGAGCCGTCGTGGACGCACATGCACGTGGCCTACCGGGAGGGCTCGCGCCATCCGCTCACCAAGGGCGCGGCGGGGCAGGCGATCCTCGCGCTGCGCGAGGGCCGTTCGGACTACTTGGTGACGGAGGGGCAGTTGCAGGAGGGGGCCCGCGGCATCGCCGCCCCCGTGACCGGGCTGCCATGGCTGGAGGCGTCGGTGGGGGTGGTGACGTTCGGGCCGCTGGAGGAGTCGGCGGGCCCGTTCGTGGTCGAGGCGGCGGCCGAGCTGGCCGGTGCCCTGGGTTGACATCTTCAGGGCGATGGACGACGGTGATTACGTATAGAGGACACTGTCGTCCGATAAGCGGACACCAGCTCGGGGAGGGCGGATGCCGTACTACCGCGTCGTGGGCGAGATTCCCCGCAAGCGCCACGTGCAGTTCAGAAGGCCCGACGGCGGCCTGTACGCCGAGGAGCTGATGGGCGAGGAGGGCTTCTCCTCCGACTCCTCGCTGCTCTACCACCGCCACCTGCCGACGGCCATCGTCAAGGCGGAGGCGGTCTCCCAGGCGGCCGGCACGCGCCTGGAGCCCAACCTGCCGCTCTCCCCACGGCACTTCCGCACCCAGGACATCACCAGCGCCGGCGACCTGGTGACCGGCCGCGTCGTGCTGGCCGGCAACGGCGACGTCCGGTTGTCGTACGCCACCACCGACCAGCCGAGCGAGCTGTACCGCAACTCCATGGGCGACGAGTGCGTGTACGTCCAGCGCGGCCGGGTCCGGTTCGAGTCCACGTACGGCGTCATCGACGCCCACGAGGGCGACTACGTGGTCGTGCCCACCGGGACGATCCACCGCTGGGTGCCCGAGGGCCGGGTCAACGTGCTGGCCATCGAGGCCGCCGGGCACATCAGGCCGCCCAAGCGCTACCTGTCGCAGTACGGCCAGTTCCTGGAGCACGCGCCCTACTGCGAGCGCGACCTGCGCGCCCCGGCCGAGCCGCTGCTCGTCGAGGGCGAGGAGGTGCCGGTGCTCGTCCGCACCCGGGGCGGGCTCACCCGGCTCTTCTACCGCAACCACCCGTTCGACGTGGTGGGCTGGGACGGCTGCCTCTACCCGTACGCCTTCAACATCGAGGACTTCGAGCCGGTCGTGAAGAAGACGCACGCGCCGCCGCCGGTCCACCAGACGTTCGAGGGACCGGGGTTCGTGGTCTGCTCGTTCTGCCCGCGCCCGCTGGACTTCCACCCCGAGTCGGTGCCGATCCCGTACAACCACCACAACGTCGACTCCGACGAGTTCATGTTCTACGTCGGCGGCGACTACTCCGCCCGCAAGGGCTCCGGCATCGACGTCGGCTCGGTGTCGCTGCACCCGGCCGGCTTCACCCACGGACCGCAGCCCGGCGCGGTCGAGGCGGTCATCGACGCGGTCTCCCGCGGCGTCACGACGACCAGCGAGATGGCCGTCATGGTCGACACGTTCCGCCCGCTCGACCTCGGGCCGGGCGCGCTGGCCTGCGAGGATCCCGGCTACGCCTGGACGTGGGCGCGATGAGCACCGCCGTCCTCTTCACCGCCCTGGTGGACGACGCGGGGCTGTTCCCGCCGACGTCCCTGCACATGTCCGAGGCGCTGGCCCGCCACCGACGCGACCAGGAGCTCGGCGACCCGGTGCTGACCCACCGCTTCCTGTGCCCGGCCGGCCGGGTCGACGCGCTGCTCCGCGAGGACTTCACGCCCCGGCGCGTCGGCCTGATCCTGCACACGCCCGAGCCGCCGCCGTTCGACGATCTGCCGGTCGACATCGTGGAGGCGGTCCTGCCGCCCGACACGTCCGTGGCCGCGTTCGCCCAGCGGCTGGCCGGCCGGCTGCCGCGCGGCGTGCGGCTGTTCGTCGAGGTGCCGCCGCACCGGGTCGGCGGCGACGTGCCGGAGGGGGTCGGGCTCAAGGTGCGCTGCGGCGGCGCGACCGCCGACGCCTTCCCGCCGGTCGAGCACCTCGCCGCGTTCATCCGGTCGTGCGCGGAGCAGGACATCCCGTTCAAGGCCACGGCCGGGCTGCACCACGCCGTACGCCACTTCGACCCGGCGCTCGGCACCGACCGGCACGGGTTCCTCAACCTGGTGCTGGCCGTCTGCGAGGCCGTCGAGCGGCGTGATCCCGCGCAGGTGCTGCGCACCACCGACGCCGCCCGGCTGGTGGCGCTGGCCCAGGGGATGTCGCCGGAGACCGCCAAGCACGCCCGCGAGCTGCTCGTGAGCTACGGCTCGTGCAACACCGCGGCGCCGCTGGCCGACCTGCGCGAGCTCGGCCTGATCCCCGAGTGAGCCGCCGGCCGATGGGCAGGATGAGCGGCGCGATGCCGATCGAACAAGGAGGACGTGTGAGCTGGGGAGTGGACCACCTGCCCTACGGGGTGTTCTCCCGGCCGGGCCAGGCGCCGCGGGTGGGGGTGCGCTACGGCGACAGGGTGCTCGACCTGGCCGCCGCGCTGCACGACGAGGTGTTCGCGGCGCCCTCGCTCAACGCGTTCATGGCGCGCGGGCGGGGCGCCTGGCAGGCCACCCGGACGCTGCTCCAGGAGAAGCTGACCACCGACATGGCCGTCACCGAGGCCCACCTGGTCCCGCTGGAGCAGGTACGGCTGCACCTGCCGTTCGAGGTGGCCGACTACGTCGACTTCTACTGCTCGCTCGACCACGCCTCCAACATCGGCCGGATCTTCCGGCCCGACGCCGAGCCGCTGCTGCCCAACTGGCGGCACCTGCCGGTCGGCTACCACGGCCGCGCCGGCACCGTCGTCGTCTCGGGCACCCCGGTCACCCGGCCGCACGGGCAGCTCAAGGCCGGCGTGTTCGGGCCGTGCGCCAAGCTCGACATCGAGGCGGAGCTGGGGTTCGTGATCGGCAAGCCGTCCGAGATGGGGTCGCCGGCCGGCGCGTTCGAGGACCACGTCTTCGGGGTGACGCTGCTCAACGACTGGAGCGCGCGCGACATCCAGGCGTGGGAGTACGTGCCGCTCGGGCCGTTCCTCGGCAAGTCGTTCGCCACGTCGATCTCGCCGTGGATCACCCCGCTGGACGCGCTGCCCCGGATCCCCGGCCCGCCGCAGGACCCGGAACCGCTCGACCACCTGCGGCGACGGGCCGACTGGGGCCTCGACGTCGTCGTCGAGGTGGCGATCAACGGGGAGGTCGTGTCCCGCCCGCCGTACGCGTCGATGTACTGGACGCCGGACCAGATGCTCGCCCACATGACCTCCAACGGCGCGTCCCTGCGCGTCGGCGACCTGTTCGCCAGCGGCACCATCTCCGGGCCGCGGCGCGAGGAGCGCGGCTCCCTCATCGAGCTCACCTGGAACGGGACCGATCCGCTCAAACTCGCCGACGGCCAGACCCGGACGTTCCTGGAGGACGGCGACACCGTGACCCTGCGCGCCACAGCCGGCGGCATCACTTTGGGCGAGGTGTCGGGAACCATCCGATAGGTCACTCGACGTGCTCTCGTCGTGACTCCCCGCTAACCTGGGACGTCCCGTCCCGGAAAGCAGGAGTCAGATGCGGCGCGCCGCGGTCATCTCTCTGGTCATCCTCTGCCTCACCGCCCCGCTCACCGCGGGGTGCGGCTCGGGGAACTCCGACACCCCGCCGCCCGCGGCGCCGGCCGTACGCGTGAAGCCGGCGTTCGACACCAAGCGGGCCCGCACCGACCGCGGCCTCGTCGTCCGGGCGCGCGGCGGCAGGCTGGGCGAGGTGCGCGCCCACGCCGCCGGGGTTCCGGTGCCGGGGCGGCTCGACGCGTCCGGCACCGTCTGGCGCTCCGACTGGGCGCTCAAGCCCGGCGCCGAGTACACCGTGACGGCCAGGGCGGCCGGCCCGGGCGGCCCGCCGGCCGTCGCGAGGGGCCGCTTCCGCACCCGCGTGCCCGGCCACGCGTTCGGCGTGGCCTCGGCCGTGCCGCTGCCCGGCGAGACCGTGGGCGTCGGCATGCCGATCATCCTCGACTTCGACACCCCGGTCCGCGACCGGGTCGCCGTCGAGCGTTCCCTCCAGGTGACCTCCGAGGTGCCGGTCGAGGGGGCCTGGCGGTGGATCGGCGACACCCGGGCGGTCTACCGCACCCGCACCCACTGGGCGCCCCGGCAGCGGGTCACGGTCACCGCCCACCTGTCCGGGGTCCGGGCCGCTCCCGGCGTGTACGGCACGGCCGACCGCACGTTCATGTTCACCGTGGGCCGCGACCAGTCCAGCGTCGTCGACGCCCGTACCCACCAGATGGTGGTCACCCGCGACGGCGCGGTCGTGCGGCGCATGGCGATCAGCGCCGGCATGGGCACCACCCGCGAGTACACCACGACCAGCGGCGTCCACCTCACCATGGACAAGGGCGACCCCGTGCGCATGGTCTCCCCCGGCCGCGAGAAGGGCGAGCCCGGCTACTACGACAAGCTCATCGACCACGCCGTCCGCATCTCCGACAGCGGCGAGTACGTCCACGCCCTGAACAACGTGTGGGCGCAGGGCCGGGCCAACGTGAGCCACGGCTGCATCAACGCCCGCCCCGACCAGGCCGCCTGGTTCTACGCCAGTTCACGGCGCGGCGACCCGGTGACGATCACCGGCACCGACCGCGAGCTGGAATGGGACAACGGCTGGGGGTTCTGGCAACTGCCCTGGGAGGAATGGCTGCTCGGCAGCGCGCTCAACGGCCCCGCCGCGACACCCCTGTCGCAACGCTGAAACGGCGATACCGTAGGAAAAAGGGGAACCGGTGGCGGCCCCTGGCCCGTTGTCCTTATAGGAGGGCCGGAGCATGGACGAATGGATCGTCTGGGTGATCCTCGCGGTGGTCCTCGGCGTCGCCGAGATCTTCACCCTCACCGCGGCGCTCGGGTTGCTGGGCGTGGCGGCACTGCTGACGGCGGCCGGAGCCGCGATCGGATTGCCGGTGCCTCTGCAGTTGCTCGTCTTCGCCCTGTCCTCGACCGCGGGGCTGTTCGTCGTCCGCCCGATGGCCGTACGCCACATCCGCCAGCCGCAGCTGCAACGGTTCGGCGTGGAGGCGCTCGTGGGCAAGCCCGCCTACGCGGTCACCCAGGTGACCGGGCGCGACGGCAGGATCCGCGTCGGCGGGGAGGAATGGTCGGCACGCGCCTACGACGAGACCCTGGTGATCCCGGAAGGGGCGACCGTCGACATCATCGAGATCGAAGGGGCCACCGCCCTCGTATATCCCAGGGAGTGAGCATGGATCCGCTGTTGCTGGCCGGCCTGTTCGTCATACTCTTCGCGGTTTTCACCGTGCTCAAGGCCGTGCGCATCATCCCGCAGGCCCGGGCGCGCAACGTCGAACGGCTCGGCCGCTACCACCGCACTCTCAAGCCCGGCCTGAACTTCGTCATCCCGTACATCGACCGCGTCTACCCCATGATCGACCTGCGTGAACAGGTGGTGTCGTTCCGCCCGCAGCCGGTCATCACCGAGGACAACCTGGTCGTCGAGATCGACACCGTGCTCTACTTCCAGGTCACCGACCCCCGGGCGGCGGCCTACGAGATCGCCAACTACATCCAGGCGGTCGAGCAGCTCACCGTCACCACGCTGCGCAACGTGGTCGGCTCCATGGACCTGGAGAAGACGCTGACCTCCCGCGACACGATCAACAGCCAGCTCCGCGGCGTCCTCGACGAGGCCACCGGCAAGTGGGGCATCCGCGTCAACCGCGTCGAGATCAAGGCGATCGACCCGCCCAAGACCATCAAGGACGCGATGGAGAAGCAGATGCGGGCCGAGCGCGACAAGCGCGCCGCGATCCTCAACGCCGAGGGCCAGCGCCAGTCGCAGATCCTGACGGCCGAGGGCGACAAGCAGAGCAGCATCCTGCGCGCCGAGGGCCAGCGCGCCGCCGCGATCCTGGAGGCCGAGGGTCAGTCGCGGGCCATCGACCAGGTCTTCCAGGCCGTCCACCGCAACGACCCCGACCCGAAGCTGCTGGCCTACCAGTACCTCCAGGTGCTGCCGCAGCTCGCCCAGGGCTCGGGCAACACGTTCTGGGTCATCCCGAGCGAGGTCACCTCGGCGCTCCAGGGCGTGTCGAAGGCGTTCACCGAGGCCCTGCCCAAGTCGGCGGCCACCCGCGAGGAGCTGCCGCCGAGCGCGGAGATGGACGAGGAGGTGGCCAAGGCCGCGGAGGCGGCGGCCGAGGCGGTGGCGGACGCGCAGGAGGCCGAGAGCCCCAACGGCCCGCGGCAGCTCACGCAGGCCGTCCCGGAGCCGGCCCCGTTCCCCGACCTCGACGCCGACCGCGCCCCGGCCGGCGAGCGCAACCACCAGGAGCACTGAACCACCCGGAGCAGTGACGGGGCACGTGCCCGCCGACCCCCGTGGGCGGCGGGCACACCCGTGTCCCCGGTCAGTGCGACAGCGGCGGCTCCGTGGTGTCCACGAGGGTGCAGTCGGCCACGGCGCCCTCGGCGACACGGGCCCAGATGGCCGCCACTCTCACAGGGTCGTCCGGGTCGTCGAACACGCTGAACTCCAGCACGCCCGTCTGGCCGTCCTTGATGACGCGGGGGTCGATGACGAAGCCCGGCCCGTCGTCCTTCCCGTCGGGGACGACGTACAGCGGGGCCTCCTCCTCCGGCAGGAAGCGCGCGGCACGCGGCTGCGGGCTGCACTTCTTGCCCTTCGGGACGTAGTCCACCACCACGCTCATCCCCTTGGCCCGCAGGTCGGCCTCCAGCTTGTCGGCGTCCCGGACCTCGTTGATCTGGATGCGGACGGTGCCGTCCGGGTTGTCGGTGACGGCGTACGCCGGGTCGCCGCCGCCCACGAGCAGCGGGAGCGCCACGGCCGCCGCGGCGGCGAGCCCCAGGACGGGCGCCAGGACAGCGGGGCGCAGCAGGCGGCGGCGCGGGGCGCGGGCCTTCTGGGCCTTGTGCTCGATCTCGGTCATCACGAACTCCTTGAGCAGCCGGTGACGGCCCTCGGGAAGATCGCGTTCGTCGTTCCAGGTCATCGGATCTCCTCCTTCGCGGGGCCTCGGTCACCTACTACCTGTCGGGGCGCGGGCGGCGGTTCCACGAATCTCGCGAGTTTCCGCCGAGCCCTCGACAACCGCGACCGCACGGTGCCCACCGGGATGTCCAGCGCCTCGGCAGCCTCCGCGTAGTCGAGCCCCGCCCACACGCACAGCGCGAACACGTCGCGCTCGTGGCGGCGCAGCCCTCCGAACGCCTCCCGCACGGCGGCCAGGCGCTCGGCGTCGTCGATGCGGCCCACCACCTCGTCGGCGAAGTCGGGCACCGGCTCGCCCCTGGGCAGCCGGGCCAGCGCGTCGTCGTGGCGGCGCGAGGCCCGGCGGGTGTTGCGGGCCACGTTCGTGGCGATCCCGAGCAGCCACGGCCGCAGCGAGCCGCCCTCGGGGTCCACCCGGGCGCGTAACCGCCACGCCTCCAGGAACGTCAGCGCCATCACGTCCTCGGCCGCCGACCAGTCGCCGGTCAGGCGGTAGGCGTGGTTGTAGACGGCCTTCGAGCACTCGTCGAAGAGCTGCTCGAAGGCCGCCGGGTCTCCGGTACGTATTCCGGCACGTAACGACATGTCCACACACAGGACTGTCCGCGGCGGGCCGGGAGTTCCCGCTCGGCTCTCCCGCGTCTGCCCCGCCTCGAAGCTCAGCTCTCCCGTTGCTGACCCGCCTCGAAGTACGCGACCAGCTCCGGGTCCAGCGCGGGCACGTCGTACGGCGTCCCTCCGTCGCGCAGTGACATCGTGGCCTGGTAGCCCGCCGCCACGCTCATCCGGGCCGCCACCGGCGAGGTGTCCGTGACCCCGCCCTCCCGGACGAACCGCAGGAACTCGGTGATGATCCCGGTGTCCGCGCCACCGTGGCCGCCCTGCGCGTCGGGCACCCGGTAGGCGATGTCGGCGTCGCCGCGGTGGCCGGTCGGGCCGGTGTTCCACACCTTGACCGTGTCGCCGGGGCCGTCGCCGAAGTTCTCCAGCCGGCCCTCGGTGCCGATGACCGTGTAGTTGCGCACGTAGTCGGGGGTGAAGTGGCACTGCTGGTAGGCGGCGATGACGCCGTTGTCCAGGCGCATGTTCATCACCGACACGTCCTCGACGTCCACGACGTGGTGCAGGTCGCGGCGGGCCGTCGGCGGCCAGTCGTACTCGCGCAGCCACCCCTCGGGCCGCGAGGTGCCGGGCTCGCGGCGCGGCAGGTCGCCGTACACCATGAGGTCGCCGAACGCGCTGACCCGGGTGGTGTAGCCGCCGGCCAGCCAGTGGATGACGTCGAGGTCGTGGGCGGCCTTCTGCAGCAGCAGGCCGGTGGTGCGGGTGCGGTCGGCGTGCCAGTCCTTGAAGTAGTAGTCGCCGCCGTACGAGACGAAGTGGCGCACCCACACCGTCTTCGGCTCGCCGATGTCGCCGCGGCGGATGGCCTCGCGCATCAGCCGTACGACGCCCATGTGCCGCATGTTGTGCCCGACGTACAGCCGGGTGCCGGTGCGGCGGGCGGCGCGCAGGATCGCGTCGCAGCCCTCCACGGTGATCGCGAGCGGCTTCTCCACGTAGACGGCCTTGCCCGCCTCCAGGCAGTCGATCGCGATGCGCTCGTGGGTGTCGTCGGGCGTCATCAGGATCACGGCGTCGAGGTCGTCGCGGTCCAGCAGCCGGCGGTGGTCCTCGGTCACGTACGCGGCGTCGAACACCCCGGCCTGGTGCTTGAGCACGGCCGGGTCGGTGTCGCAGAGCGCGGTGACCGCCGCGCCCGCGCCGGGCCGGTGCGCCGCGCGGGCGAGGCTGGCGCGCAGGCCGAGGCCGATGACGCCGATCCGCAGGTCTTCCACGTGGGTCCTTTCTCGGGGGTACGGCACGCTATTTGGAGCCGGTGAACGCGATGCCCTGGATGAGCTGCTTCTGCATGATGACGAACAGTACGATGATCGGCGCGCTGGCCATGAGCGATCCCGCCATGAGCACCGGGTAGTCGGTCATGTGCTCGCCCTGGAGCGCCGACAGGCCGGCCGAGAGCGGCATGCTCTCGGGGTCGGTGTTGACGATGAGCGGCCACATGAGGTCGTTCCACGACCACAGCACGGTCAGCACGCCGAGCGCCAGCAGTCCGGGCCTGGCCAGCGGCAGCATCACGCTCCAGAAGATCCGCAGCGGGTTGGCGCCGTCCAGGCGGGCCGCCTCCTCCACCTCGGCGGGAAGGGTCATGAAGAACTGCCGCATCATGAACGTGCCGAACGCGCTGAACATGCCGGGCGCGATCAGCCCGGGCAGGGTGTTGAGCCAGCCGAGGCCCTGGACGATCTGGTACTGCGGGATGAGGAAGAGCTGGCCCGGCACCATGAGCACCGACAGCAGGGCGACGAAGATGACGTCGCGGCCGGGGAAGCGCAGCCGGGCGAAGGCGTAGGCCGCCAGCGAGCAGAACAGGAGCTGGGCCAGCGTGCGCCCGGTCGTCATGACCACGGTGTTGCCGAGCTGCCGCAGGAACGGCGTCTCGTCGAGGACCTTGGCGAAGTTGGCCCACTCGAACGAGGGGATCCAGACCGGCGGCGTCCTGGTCGCCTCGGTGAACGTCTTCAGCGAGGTGAGCACCTGCCAGAAGAACGGCATCACCATGGCCGCCGCGCCGACGGCGAGCACCAGGTGGACCGGCCAGAGACGGCCGCCGTTACGCATAGTGGACCCACCTCTTCTGCACGCGGAACTGGATGACGGTCAGCACGAGCGTGATCAGCATGAGGATCACGGCCATGGCCGCCGCGTACCCCTTGGCGCCCTCCTCGAAGGCGCGGGAGAAGAACAGCGACACGACGGTCTGCGTCTCCTCCCGGGCGGGGTTGCCGCGGCGCAGCATGAGATAGACGAGGTCGAACATCTGCAGGCCGTTGATCACGCTGAGCACGGAGACGAAGAAGATGCTCGGCGACAGCAGCGGCAGCGTGATGCCGAAGAACTGCCGGGCCCGCCCGGCCCCGTCGATCGAGGCGGCCTCGTACAGGTGGGCCGGGATCGACTGGAGGCCGGCCATGAAGATGACCGCGTTGTAGCCGATCTGCGTCCAGATGCCCACGGCGACGAGCGCGTACAGGGCGGTGGACGGCTCGGCGATCCAGGACGTGCCGTGGATGCCGACGAGGGAGAGCAGGTAGTTGACCAGGCCGTAGTCGCCGTTGTAGAGCCAGGTCCAGATCATCGCGACGGCCGCCGGCATGGTCACCACGGGCAGGAAGTACAGGGTGCGGTAGAGCGACACGAGCCGCAGCCCCCGGGTGCCGAGCAGGGCCGCCACCGCGATGGACAGCGGGATGCCGAGCAGGCTCAGTCCGCCGTACACGAAGGTGTTGCGCAGCGCCTTGGCGTTGGCCGGGTCGGTGAGGAGCTGCTCGTAGTTGCGCAGGCCCACCCAGGTGGCGTCGCCGAACAGCGTCCACTCGGTGAAGCTGTAGTAGACCGACTGCGCGACCGGCCACAGGTAGAAGACGGCGAGGCCGAGCACGAGCGGCGTGATCATCGCGTAGCCCCAGACCCAGTCGCGGTCGCGCAGCCGGCGGCGGGTGGCGGGGCGGGCGGCCGCCCTGGTGGCG
>NZ_JBFAIA010000043.1:0-49949 GCF_040654455.1 Nonomuraea sp. NPDC050691 | reverse complement strand
CTCCGGCGCTCCGCCCAGGCCGCTGCGCTCGGGCAAGGGCGCACCGGGCAAGGGCGCACCACGCAAGGGCGCCCGGCCGCGCCCCCGCCGCGGGCAGCGGCACCACGACTGGGCGTGGGAGCTGATCGGCTTCCTCATGTGCGTGGTGATCGCGATGATCGTGTTCTTCTCGGTGCCCGCCATCCTGAGCCCCTGACGGGCTCCTCACGGGCTTCTGACGGGAGGGGGTGTCAGCCGGCGGACAGGATCAGTCCGCTGGTCGGCACCCCCGTCCCCGCCGTCACCAGGACGTGCTCCACCCCGGGCACCTGGTTGGCCGACGTGCCGCGGATCTGGCGCACGGCCTCGGCGATGCCGTTCATGCCGTGGATGTACGCCTCGCCGAGCTGCCCGCCGTGCGGGTTGACCGGGAGGCGACCGCCCAGCTCGATGCCGCCGTCGCGCAGGAACCCGGGGGCCTCGCCCCGGCCGCAGAACCCCAGCTCCTCCAGTTGCGCGAGGACGAACGGGGTGAAGTGGTCGTACAGGATGGCGGTCCGCACGTCCCGCGGCTTGAGCCCCGACATCTCCCACAGCCGGCGGCCGACGACGGACATCTCCGGAAGGCCGGTCATGTCGTCCCGGTAGTAGCTGGTCATCATCATCTGCCCCTCCGCCGAGCCCTGGGCGGCGGCCGTGACGACGGCGGGCGAGCGCCGCAGGTCCCGCGCCCGCTCGGCGGAGGTGACGACGAGGGCCACCGCCCCGTCGCTCTCCTGGCAGCAGTCGAACAGGCGCAACGGCTCCACGATCCAGCGCGACGCCTGGTGCTCCTCCAGCGTGATGGGCCTCTGGTAGAACCAGGCGGCCGGATTGGTGGCGGCGTGGCGGCGCATGGCCACGGCGACCCGGCCGAAGTCCTCCGACGTCGCGCCGTAGGCGTGCATGTAGCGCCGGGCGAACATCGCCACCCAGGCCGCGGGCGTCATCAGCCCGAACGGCACGTGCCAGCTCATCTCCAGCCCCTGCGAGGTCGGCTGGCCGCCCAGCCGGGCGTCGGGCTGCCCGAAACGCCGGCCCGAACGCTCGTTGAAGGCGCGGTAACACACCACCGTGCGGGCCATGCCGGTGGCGACGGCCATCGCGGCGTGCGCGACGGTCCCGCAGGCGGCGCCCCCGCCGTACTCGACCCGGGAGAAGAACGTCAGCTCGCCCGCCCCGATCTCCCTGGCGACGGCGATCTCCTGGTTGGCGTCCTGGCTGAAGGTCACCATCCCGTCCACGTCGGACGGGTCCACACCGGCGTCGTCCAGCGCCGCGAACACGGCCTCGGCGGCCAGCCGCAGCTCCGACCGGCCGGAGTCCTTGCTGAACTCGGTGGCGCCGATGCCCGCGATGGCGGCTCGCGTTCCCAACACGTACTGGCTCCTTTGACTTCATCGCGTGCGCGGGCACGTCTTCATCGCGTGCATGAGCACGTCTTCATCGCGTGCATGAGCACGTCTTCATCGCGTGCATGAGCACGACGGATCCCCGGGGGACCCTGGGGCGGGACGGGCGGTGATCAGGCCGTGTCGTCGGACGGGAGGGTGAAGGTGACGGTGGCGGTGGCGTGGTCGCCGAGGCTGACCTTGCCGCGCACCTCGACCGTGTAGTCGGGCCCGTCCTGCGTGACCACCGTGCCGTTGAAGGCCAGGCGGTCCCCCGCGTACGCGGGCACGCCGAGCTTGACGTTGATGCGCCTGATGATCGCCTCCGGCCCCGTCCAGTCGGTGACGTACCGCTCGACCAGGCCCATCGTGGTCAGGATGTTGAGGAAGATGTCCCTGGAACCCTGCGCCCGCGCGCCCTCGACGTCGTGGTGGACCGGCGTGAAGTCCATGGTGGCCAGGGCGGTGGAGACGACCACCGTGGGCGTGAGGTCGATCGAGAGCTCGGGCAGCACCGCGCCGATCTCGATCTGGTCTTCGGTCAGCGTCCGCATCACGACTCCCGTGGCGCCCACATAGGAAGAATCAGTTCGTCGTCCATTGCCCGATAGGTCGCACGCAACTCCATACCGATACCCACCGCGTCAGGCGGGCAGTCCACGACATTGCCCACAATCCTCACCCCTTCCGGAAGTTCCACCACAGCGACCACGAAGGGCGTCTCCCGCCCCGGAACGGGCGGGTGGTGGTGGACCACGTAGCTGAAGACCGTGCCCTCGCCGCGGGCGACGACGTAGGACCGGTTGGCCGAGCGGCACGACGGGCAGACGGGGCCGGGCGGATGCCGCAGGCGGCCGCAGTCGGCGCAGCTCTGGACGCGTAGCTCGCCCTGGCGCACGCCCTCCCAGAAGAACGCGGTGTCCCGGTTCTGGGCCGGTCGCAGCGGGTACGACGCCGGCCTCGCGGCCGTGACGGGACCGGTGGCCGCGACGGGGCTCGCGGCACCGGTGGCCGGGGCCGGGCTTTCGCGGCGCCGGCGGGGGCGGAACTTGAGGACCCGGAACATCATCTCGGCCACCGGCTCGTCGCCCTCGCCGTACCAGGTGACGTTCCACGTGGCGAAGTACCCGTCGCCGAGGGCGGTGCGCTTGGGCCCGGACAGGCCGGAGAAGCGGGTGGCCGGGGTGAGCCGCTCCCCCACGCGCGCGTGCCGGTGGTAGGTCTGCTCGCAGTTGGTCGCCACCACGCCCGTGTAACCCCCGGCGTCGAGCGCGGCCAGCACGTCGTCCACCGGCGAGCGGTCCTTGGCGCCGCGCCGCACGCCGGGCATGGTCCACACCTGGGCCATCGCCGGCGGCGCGATCCCCTTGTCCAGGTACGACCGGTTGGTGTCGCCCATCGCGTCGAGCCAGTGCCTGATCATCGGGATGTTGACCGGGTCGGCGGCCGGGGTGCCCCGCACCTCGCCCAGCGCCGCCTGCTTCTCCGCGATCTCCAGCAGCCCGTCCTCCGTGCTCGTCCGCGTCTCCGTCATCGCGGCGGCCTCGGCAGGCTCAGGCCGAGCATGGCGATCAGCTCGCGCTGCACCTCGTTCACGCCGCCGCCGAAGGTCAGCACGACGGCGCCCTTGACCCCGTGGTCGACGCGTTCGAGCAGTTCGGCGGTCTCCGGGTCGGACGGGTCGCCGTAGCGGGCGAGTACCTCGCCGAACAGCCGGCCGACCTCCTGCATCCGTTCCGAGCCGTAGATCTTGGTGGCGGACGCGTCGGGGGCGCCCAGCCAGCCCAGGTCCATGTTGGCGGCCACCTGCCAGTTGAGCAGCTCGTTCGTGCGGAAGTACGCGCGCACCCGGCCGAGCGCCCGCCGCACGTCCGGCACGTCGGCCAGTCCCGTGCGCCGCGCCCAGGCGAGGAACCGGTCGTAGGTCTGGCCGAGGTTGCCGGCCGGGCCGAGCGTGACGCGTTCGTGGTTGAGCTGGTTGACGATGAGGTCCCAGCCCTTGTCCACCTCGCCGACGACCATGCTCGCCGGGACGCGGACGTCGGAGTAGTACGTGGCGTTGGTGTGATGGCGGCCGTCCATGGTGACGATCGGCGTCCAGGAGTAGCCCGGGTCGTCGGTGGAGGCGATCATCATGGTGATGCCCTTGTGCTTCTTCGCCTCGGGGTTCGTGCGGGCGGCCAGCCAGATGTACTGGGCGTAGTGGGCGCCGCTGGTGAAGACCTTCTGGCCGTTGACGACGTAGTGGTCGCCGTCGAGCACCGCGGTGGTGCGCAGGGACGCCAGGTCCGTGCCCGCCTCGGGCTCGCTGTAGCCGATGGCGAAGTGGCACTCGCCGGCGAGGATGCGGGGCAGGAAGAACTCCTTCTGCTCGGGCGTGCCGTACTGCATCAGCGTCGGCCCGACCGTCTGCAGCGTGATGATCGGGTACGGCACACCGGCGCGGGCGATCTCGTTGGCGAACAGCTGCTGCTCGACCGGGCCGTAGCCGCCTCCGCCGTACTCCTTCGGCCAGCCGAGGCCGAGCTTGCCGTCGCGGCCGAGGCGCCTGCAGTGCTCCATGTACGTCTCGCCGAACGGATCGTCGGCGATCTTGCGGCGTTCGTCGTCGGTGAGGCAGCTCCGGAAGTACGCGCGCAGCTCGTCGCGGAGCGCGCGCTGGTCCGGTGTCAGGTCGATGAGCATCAGGCGAGCGCTCCGATCAGGTCGAGCTGGGCGTCCTGGCCGCCGAGCAGGTGCGACAGGTGCTTGGCGTGGGCGAAGTACCGGTGCAGCGGGTAGGTCACGTCGAGGCCGAGCCCGCCGTGCAGGTGCTGGCAGGTGTAGAGCGCCCGGAACGCCTCGCCGGTGTGGAAGGCGGCCAGCGCCAGGTCCTCCTCGGCCGGCAGGTCCTCGCCGAGCCGCCAGGCGGCCGACCACATGGCCACGTCCAGCGCCCGCCCGGCGATGTAGACGTCGGCGACCTGCATGGTCACGGCCTGGAACTCGGCCAGCGCCCGGCCGAACTGCCGGCGCGTCTTGACGTAGCCGGTGGTCAGCTCCAGCGCCCCGGCGAGGACGCCGCTCGCCTGGGCGGCCACGGCGGCGGTGAAGACGTGCCGCAGCGCGGCCACGGACTCGGGGCCGGCGACCCGCTCGGCGGGTGTCCGGTCGAGGATCACGGTGGCTGCGGGTTCGCCGGTGGAGGCGAACTCGGGGCTCGACTCGGGCCCCGACACCAGGAACACACCGGCGTCTGCGCTGACCAGGACGTCGGACTCCAGGTACGGGACGCCGGTCTTGCGGCCGGTCAGCACCCAGCCGTCGTCCGAACGGTCCGCGGTGGTCGCGGGCGGGTCGGCCAGGGCGCGGCCGGGCTCGCGCAGCGCGAGGGTCGCGGCGCGCTCCTGCTGGGCCGGCGTGCCGTGCCGGGCGAGGAACAGCGAGGCGGCCAGGGCGGGCAACGCGGGCACCGACGCGGCGCGGGCGCCCACCTCGCGCAGCACCACGGCCATCTCGACGGGGCCGAGCCCCGCGCCGCCCGCCGCCTCGGGCAGGCACACGGCGAACAGGCCGGCCTCGCGTAAGCGCCGCTCGGGCTCCTCCTCGGCCAGCAGGTCGGCGGCCAGCTTCCGCAGGTCGCGCTGGGTCTCGTCCAGGCCGAAGTCCATCATGCCTCCAGTAGGTGTGCGCGGCCGTTCCCGGCGAAGTCGTCCTCGATGGCCTTCACGTCGTTCTCCACCAGCCGCCGCCAGCCCCCGCCCTGGGACGGGCCGTACGGCCGCCACCAGACCGGGTCGGCGGTGCGCCACGCCTCGCGGGCGAGCAGGCGCTTGACGACCTTGTGCGAGGGGGTCTGCGGCAGGGCGGCGCAGATCCGGACGTAGCGGGGCACGGCCTTGCGGCCGACGTCGGCGCGGGTGGCGAGGAAGGCGGCGAACGCCTCCGGGGAGAACGGCCCGCTCATGACCAGCGCCGCCATCACCTGGTCGCCCGCCGCCGCGTCCGGCACCGGGTACACCGCGGCCTCCACCACGCCGGGGAACTCCCGCAGGGCGGCCTCGATCGGGGCCACCGCGAGGTTCTCACCGTCCACGCGCAGCCGCTCGGTGCCGCGCCCGGCGAAGAACACGTGGCCGCGGGCGTCGGCGTAGGCGAGGTCGCCGGACCAGAACGCGCCGTCGCGCAGCCGCTCGGCGTCCGCCTCGGGGTCGTTGTAGTAGCCGTCGAACAGACCCGCGCCGGACACGTTGACCAGCTCGCCGATCGCCTCGTCCGGGTTGAGCAGCCGGCCGTTCTCGATGCGGGCGGGGGCGCGGAGCTCGCCGGTGAGCGGGTCGCGGATCTCGACGCCGTCCGGGAGCCGCCCGAGGCAGCCCGGCGGCGCGGCCGGGTCGGGGGTGAGGGAGATCGCCGTCTCCGTCGAGCCGAACGCGTCGACCACCCGGCAGCCGAACCGCTCGCCGAAGCGCCTGGTCGCCGTCGCGCTGCCCTCGTTGCCGAAGGCCAGGCGCAGCGGGTTGTCCGCGTCGTCGGGGCGGGCCGGGGTGGCGAGCACGTACGACAGGGCCTTGCCGACGTAGTGGAGGTACGTGCAGCCGTACCGCCGGATGTCGGGCAGCAGTCCGGACGCCGAGAACCGGCGCCGCAGCGCCAGCGCGGCCCCCGACGCGACGGCCGGGGCGTAGGCGGCCATGAGGGCGCCGGAGTGGAACAGCGGCATCGAGCAGTAGACGACGTCGTCCGGGGTGAGGAGGGCACCGAGGCTGCGGCCGGGCACGGCCAGCTTGCGCTGGGTGATCCGCACGGCGCGAGGCCGCCCGGAGGTGCCCGAGGTGAAGATCAGCATCACGAGGTCGCCGGGCGTGGCCTGCTCGGGCGCGATCCGCTCGGGTATGGCGTGCTTGGGTGCGGCCTGCTCGGGTGCGGCGGCGGGCCCCGGCGTCTGCCCCGCCCGCCCGGCGGTGTCGGCGGTGTCGGCGCTGCCGGCGAGCTCGGCGAGGAGGGCTCGGGGCACGCCGAGGTCGCTGGCCAGGCGGGTCGCCGGCTCCTCGTACGGGGCGTCGTACAGGAGCAGGGCGACGTCGGTGGCCGCGGCGTCACGGGCCAGCTCGGCCGGTGAGCGGGTGGGGTTGAGCGCGACGACCACGTACCCGCCGAGGGCGGCGGCGCCGACGAGCGCCGGCAGCTCGGGCACGTTGTCGCAGAGCACGCCGACGTGCGGCCGGCCGGCGGCGCGCGCGGCCCGCCAGGAGGGATCGGCATGGGCGCCGAGCCAGGTGGCGGCGGCCCGGCAGGCCGCGACATGCTCGCGCCAGGACCACGCCCGGTCCTCGAACAGCAGGCCGGGACGGTCGTCGCCGGCCCGCGCCAGGAGCAGGGCGGCGAGGGTGTCCGCGGGCATCGCTCCTCCAGCAAGCGCTCGGCCAAACGATCCGCAAACTAGAACAGATTCTAGTATCTGTCCAGTACCGACACCCCCGGGAAAGTCTGGATATATGCGTGTAACGCCGTGGACATGGGCCTATACAGGCTTCTTTGTGACTCGCCAGTAACAAGCCGTGCCAGGAAGAAATCAGATAACGTGTTCTTATGCGCACCCCGCACGCGGCCGGCACCGCACCCTCCAGCGACACCGAGGGGACCATGGAGAGCCACCCCACGCCCGGTTCCGGTTCCGGCGGGCCCGCGTCCGGCGGGCACAGCGTCCGCACCCGCAGCCAGCACCAGCGCCGCAAGCGGATCGTGCAGGCCGCCGCCGCACTCGCCTCGCGCGGCGGCGTCGAGGCCATGCAGATGCGCACCGTCGCCGAGCGGGCCGGCGTGGCGCTCGGCACCCTCTACCGCTACTTCCCGTCCAAGATGGACCTGGTCGTCGCGGTGGTCGGCGAGGAGATCGACCTGCTGGAGAGCAGCATCGAGCGCCGACCGCCGGGTGCCTCCACCCCGGCGGGCCGGGCCGTCGACGTGCTCATGCGCGCGACGCGCGGCCTCATGCGCGAGCCGGAGCTGGCCGACGCGCTCATCCGCTCGCTCATCCTGGCCGAGGTCGAGACGCCGTTCGGCGACCGCATGACCGGCCTGCTGCTGCGGGTCTCGGCCGACGGACTCTCACGCGAGCAGGCCACCGAGGAGCAGGTCGCGCTGGCGGGGTCGCTGTCGAGCATCTGGGTGCAGGAGCTGCTGGAGATGCTGCGCGGCCGGCGCACCTACGACCAGATCCAGCGTCGCATCGAGATCGCCGCCGCCCGCCTCCTCACCGACATCGCCTGACCGGCCCCTCCCCCACCAGACGCCACACCACTTCCGCCCCCCGGTCGTCGCCCCCACCGCCTTCGACGCCCGGCCGGTCCTGCTCAGACCTCGGTGGTCTCCTCCCTCGTGGCCCGGAACGTGCGGCGGTAGGCGTGCGGTGACACGCCCAGGGCGGCGTGCAGGTGCCGCCGGAACGACGCCGCCGTGCCGAACCCCGCACGGCCGGCCACCCCGTCCACCGGCAGGTCACTGCTCTCCAGCAGCCGGCGGGCCAGCTCGACCCGCTGCCGGGTGAGCCACTGCCCGGGGCTCATCCCCACCTCGTCGCGGAAGCGCCGCGTGAACGTGCGCCGGCTCATCCCCGCGTGCCGGGCCAGGTCGGCGAGCTGGAGAGGCTCGTCCAGGCGGCCCAGCGCCCACGCCCGGGTCGGGGCCGTGCCCGCGGCGGACGGCTCGGGCACCGGGTGCTCGATGTACTGGGCCTGGCCGCCGTCGCGCCACGGCGGGACGACGCAGCTGCGCGCCACCTGGTTGGCGACCTCGCTGCCGTGGTCGCGGCGTACGAGATGGAGGCAGAGGTCCACCCCGGACGACGCGCCCGCGGACGTCAGCACGTCACCGTCGTCGACGAACAGCACCCCGGCGTCCATCCGCACCCGCGGGAAGAGCCGGGCGAAGCGCTCGGCGTGCTTCCAGTGGGTGGTGGCCGGGCGGCCGTCCAGCAGCCCGGCGGCGGCCAGCACGAAGGTCGCCACGCAGATCGACACCGCGCGGGTGCCGGGCCGCATCCGGGTGAGGGCGTCGAGCAGCCCGGGCGGCAGGCTCTCGGGGCCCGTGATGGCCGAGTGGGCATCGGTGGCGGGCAGCACGACCGTGTCGGCCGTCGCGAGCACGCCCGCGTCGTACGAGGCGGCGATGGAGAAGTCGGCCGCCGTACGCACCGGGCCGCCGTCGAGCGTGCAGGTCACGACGTCGTAGAGCGGCTCGCCGACCGGCCCGCGGGCCGTGGCGAAGATCCTGGACGGGATGCTCAGCTCGAACGGGATGACGCCGTCGAGCGCGAGGACGGCCACGCGATGCATGGCCCAATGTTTGCACACCTTGGCCTCCGGGCCACTCGCGGCGAGACCGGGGCGGCGAGCAGGCTGGAGCCATGAAGATGCGCGCGATGAGTCAGGACGCCCTGGGCGGTCCCGAGGTGCTGACGATGGTGGAGCTGGACCGGCCGGTGCCCGGGCCGACGGAGGTGCTGGTGCGGGTGCACGCGGCGGGGGTGAACCCGGCCGACTGGAAGATCCGGGCCTCCGGCGGCCACCTCGGGCAGCCGCCGTTCGTGCTCGGCTGGGACGTCTCGGGCGTGGTCGAGGAGGTGGCCCTCGGGACCACGATCCACAAGCCGGGCGACGAGGTGTTCGGGATGCTGCCGTTCCCGTTCGGCAACGGAGCGTACGCCGAGTACGTGACCGCGCCCGCGCGGACCTTCGCCCGCAAGCCCGCGGCCGTCGACCACACGCGGGCCGCGGCGATCCCGCTGGCCGCGCTCACGGCCTGGCAGGCGCTCGTCGACACCGCCGGAACTCGTGCCGGCGACAGGGTGCTCGTCCACGCGGCGGCGGGCGGCGTCGGGCACTTCGCCGTGCAGATCGCCAAGGCGCGCGGCGCGTACGTGGTCGGGACGGCCAGCGCCGCCAAGCACGACTTCCTGCGCGGCCTCGGGGCCGACGAGGTGATCGACTACCGCACCGAGGACTTCGCCGAGGCGGCGCGGGACATGGACGTGGTCATCGAGACGATGGGCGGCGAGTACGGCGTGCGGTCCCTGCGCACCCTGCGGGAGGGCGGCGTGATCGTCTCCCTCACCCTGTCGCTGCTGGACCCGGGCCTGCACGCGGCCGCCGCCGAGCGGGGCATCCGGTCCGAGGCCATGCTGGTGGAGGCGGACCACGCGGCGCTGCGGTCCATCGCCGCGCTGGTCGACGCGGGACGGCTGCGTCCCGAGATCGCGGCCGTCGTACCGCTGGAGGACGCGGCCAAGGCCCACGAACTGGGCGAGTCGGGCGGCACCACCGGGAAGATCGTCCTCACCGTCACTCCCTGACACCCCGACTCCTTTGGGCGTCATTCCCGCGCCACACCCTCCTGGGACGTCACCCCCACGCCGCGCCCCCGGCCTCCCCCATGTCCCGCCGCCCTCGGACGTCACCCCCCACGTCCCGCCCCCTCGGAGGTCGTCCGCCACGTCCCGCTTGCTCAGCGGCAGTGTTCCCACCACGACGATCAGCGGCGAGGCCGGGCCCGTGCCGAGCGAGTCGTGGTCCAGCCCCTGCCTGAGGTGCCCCTTCGGCGGGGATGTAGCCGGTAAGACCCGCGAGTTCCGGAGAGTCCCGGCCCGGTGGCCCCGCGTCCGAAATCTGTCGGTGGCGGGGCGTATACAGGGAGGATGACCGACAGGCCATCGACCGAGGACTTCCTCCGGCTGGCCGACCCCATGCGGCGCGAGCTGCTCGCGCACTGCTACCGCATGACGGGTTCGGTGCACGACGCCGAGGACCTCGTCCAGGAGACCTACCTGCGCGCCTGGCGCGCCTACGACGGGTTCGAGTGGCGCTCGTCCCTGCGCACGTGGCTCTACCGCATCGCCACGACCGTGTGCCTGACCGCGCTGGAGAGCAGGGGCCGCCGGCCGCTGCCCACGGGGCTGGGCGCGCCGAGCACCGAGGCGACCGCGCCGCTGGTGGAGCGGCCGGAGGTGCCGTGGCTGGAGCCGGTGCCCGACGGCATGGTGGGTGCGGGGGCCGACGACCCGGCCGCGATCGTGACCTCGCGCGAGAGCATCCGGCTGGCGCTGATCGCGGCGCTGCAGCACCTGCCGCCCCGGCAGCGGGCCATCCTGGTGCTGCGCGACGTGCTGCGGTGGCGGGCCGCCGAGGTGGCCGAGGCGCTGGAGACCACGACCGCCGCCGTCAACAGCGGGCTCCAGCGGGCCCGGGCCCAGCTCACCGAGGTGTCGCCGAGCCTCGACGACCCGACGCCGCCGCTGCCCCACGACCAGCGCGAACGGCTCGACGCCTACGTGGCCGCGTTCGAGAGCTACGACGTGGCGGCGCTCGTGAAGCTGTTCACGAAGGACGCGGTCTGGGAGATGCCGCCCTACACCGGCTGGTACCAGGGCGCCGAGGAGATCGGCCGGCTCATCACCGTCAACTGCCCGGCAGAGCACGCGGGTGATCTACGTCTGGTGCCCGTCGCGGCCAACGGCCAGCCGGCCTTCGCGGTGTACTTCCGCCAGGGTGACACCTATCACGCGTTCTCGTTGATGGTGCTGACGCTCGCCGCCGATGGCATCCGGCACGTGGCCATGTTCTTCGACGTCGGGCTCTTCGAACCGTTCGGGCTTCCGCAGGCGCTGGCCGCCGAGGAGCGGGCTTCCGCCGGAAACTAGAACGGGTTACAGTCTGCTCCGGAGCATCGTTCTGGAGGCGACTGTGGGCACACCGGTGATCGTCGAAGCCGTCCGCACTCCCATCGGCAAGCGCGACGGCTGGCTGTCCGGGCTCAAGCCGCAGCAGGTGCTCGCCGCCGCCCTCAACGGGCTGGTCGAGCGCTCGGGCGTCGATCCGGCCGTCGTCGGCCAGGTCTTCGCCGGCTGCGTGACCCAGGCGGGCGAGCAGGGCGGCCACGTGGGGCGCTACTCCTGGCTGTACGCCGGCCTGCCGTACCAGGCGGGCGTCACCACGGTCGACGCGCAGTGCGGGTCGTCGCAGCAGGCCGTGCACCTCGCGGCGGCGATGATCCGCGCCGGCGTGATCGAGGCGGGCATCGGGTGCGGCGTCGAGGTCATGAGCCGCGCCCCGCTCGGCAGCAACGTCCTGCCCGCCAAGGCGCGGCCCGACGACTGGAGCATCGACTTACCCGACCAGTTCACCGCCGCCGAACGCATCGCGGCGCGGCGCGGGCTGACCAGGGAGCGGCTCGACTGGCTCGGCGCCCGCTCGCAGCAGCTCGCCGCCAAGGCGTGGGCCGACGGGCGGTTCGAGCGGGAGCTCGTGCCGGTCGGCGACGTCCGGCGCGACCAGGGGCTGCGCGAGACCACCATCGAGGGGCTGGCCAGGCTCAAGCCGGTGCTCGGCGAGGGCGCGCTGCACACGGCCGGCAACTCGTCGCAGATCTCCGACGGGGCAGCGGCGGTGCTCGTGATGAGCGAGGAGACGGCCCGCGCGCACGGCCTGCGGCCGAGGGCCCGCATCCTCGCCCAGGCCCTGGTGGGCGCCGAGCCGTACTACCATCTCGACGGCCCCGTGGAGGCGACCGCGAAGGCACTGGCCATGGCCGGGATGTCGATCGGCGACATCGACCGGTTCGAGGTGAACGAGGCGTTCGCCGCGGTTGTGCTGTCGTGGGCGAGCGTCCACGAGCCCGACTTCGACCGGGTCAACGTCAACGGCGGCGCCATCGCGCTGGGCCACCCGGTGGGCGCGACCGGCGCCCGGCTGATCACCACGGCGCTGCACGAGCTGGAGCGCTCGGACTCGTCGACGGCGCTCGTGTCGATGTGCGCGGGCGGTGCCCTGGCCACCGCCACCATCCTCGAACGGGTCACGTGACCGTACGAGCCAAGCATCACGCACGTCGCCCGGCGACGGAGGAAGCAGCCTCAGGGGCTGGGTCCGGATCCACGGCCCCTGCCGGAGCGGCGTCCCCACCGCCGCCTGCACCGCCGACACGATCGCCCTCCGACAGGATGGCAAGGCGGTCGAGCCCTTCACCTTCGGCTGTTTCCGCCGGCCCGCCTCCGCAGGTAGTAGGCGTACGTGGCGGCCGCGAGGGCCAGGCTCCACGGCAGCCAGAACAGTCCTGGAAGGAACGTCCCCCAGTGGCTCGCGGATAGCGTGATCTGCCCGGTGGCCCACCACAGCCACAACCGGGTCCCAGCCTGGATCAGCAAGACGGAGGCCGCCGTCGCCGGGACTACGGCGAACCAGATCGGCACTCGCCTGCCGCGCAGGAAGGGAATCCAGCGCGGGAAGACCTCGCCCCAGCCCTGAACCAGCCCGAGGGTCAGCACTGCCCCCGCCACGCACAGTCCTCCCAGCACGAACTCCGAGGCCCCAGGGTCCATGACCAGGTAGTCGGCCGGCACTCCAAGCGGGATGCCCAGCCCCCACGAGATGCGCGAGATTCCGTACGGCAGAGCCAGCACGGCCGCCGCGTAGGTGGCCCACCTCCCCCACCGCCCGGGGCTCACGTCGCCGCCGCGGGTGTTCCAGACAACCAGTGCCCACAACCCTCCGCCCGCGATGCTGAACAGCATGAACAGCAGTGGCCAGTCCCACAGCTTCGTGTATCCCATGAACAGGTAACCGAAGTTCTGGATCACCCGGACGTCGGGGACGGCCACCAGCAACGCGACGGTTAGCAGCGCTCCGGCCACCCTCGGCCACCGTGTCCGTGGCGCGCGGGCCAGCACCACCGCGGCGGCCACACCGAGCGCTCCGGCCACCGCGAAGATCACACCGGTGGCGCCCGGCTCAGCGGTGGCGAAGAACGAGCCCATGTCAGAGCCGCGAGGATCACTGCTCCCCAGGGGGAACGAACTGCCTTCGACCGCCCAGTAAGCGCCCACCAGTCCGAGAGCCAGCGACCAGACGCCCGCGACCACCGGAAGCTTTGCCATGACTTCCCTGGAGGAGACCGCTTCGCCCGCCGGCTTCTCCGCGGGGAAGGTCACGCTGCCCTCACGGTAGCCGAGATCATGTCCGCCGCTCTCGCGATGTAGGAGCCGGGCAGATCGGCGAGGAGGTCGACGTCCTTCGCCGCAGGAAGGGCGTTGACCGCCTGCGCCGCCAGGTCGCGGCAGTAGGCCAACGTGTCGTCGACGACGCCGCTGTCCCGGACCCTGGCCAGGATCGTCTCGGCATCGCCGTCGAGCAGATGGGGGTCTGCATTCCTGGCCCGCAGGAGTGGCAGGGTGTAGACGCTCTGACGCACGTCGTTGCCCGCCGGCTTGCCCAGCGTCTCGCTCGAGAGCGTCAGATCCAGCAGATCGTCCAGGATCTGGAAGATGAGGCCGAATTTCTCGCCGTAGACGGCCATCCTGGCGCGCTCCTCCGAGGAAGCCTTGGCACAGAGTGCGCCTACCAGGCAGCTCGCCCGGAACAGCGCGGCCGTCTTGCCGGTGATCGACCTGAGCGCCGACTCCTCGGTGCGGTCGCGGTTGAACTGGTCGGCAGCCTCCAGATACTGGCCCTCGGCCAGCTCCACCGTCGTGGCGGCCAGCACTTCGGCCACCGGCTTGGACACTGCCGTGATGGCGGCCAGCCCTGCCCTGGCGAGCATGAAGTCGCCGATCACCAGGGCCTTGCCTTGGCCGAGTGTGGCGTTGAGCGTTGGGGTGCCCCGCCGCTGCGAGGCGCCGTCCATCAGGTCGTCGTGGATCAGCGATGCGGCGTGGATCAGCTCAATGCACGCGGCGGCGGTGACAGCCCGCCGATCGGCTGCCTTACCGAACGCCAGCACCGTGCCCAGCGTCAACGCGGGACGCAGGCGCTTGCCGCCGGCCTGGATGATCCGCTCCGCGCCGGCGTTGATTCCCGGCAGCGTGGAGGATCCGCTCAGCCGCTCGATCCTGGACTCGACCTTACTCAGCCCTGCGACGATCGCAGGGTGGGTCAGCAGACGTTCCATGAGACCTCCCAGTTAATGACCGGGTGGACATTAGCACTCTAATGACCACCTGTATACTTTCTTGGGTGCAGAAGAAACGACTCCGCGACCCCGAGGCCCATCGCGCGGCCATCCTTCAGGCGGCGCGGGGCGCCTTCGCGGAACTCGGCTACGCCAAGGCCACCATCCGCGAGATCGCGCGGCGTGCCGGAGTCACGCACGGTCTGGTGATGAGGCACTTCGGATCCAAGGAGATGCTCTTCGTCGCCGCCATCCCCGGACCGAAGCCGGTGGACGAGCTCGAGCCCGGGACGCCGGAGACGCTCCCGGAACGCATGGCGAAGGCCTACGTCACGCGGATGGAACATCCGGCCAACGACGATCCGTTCCTCGTGCTCATCCGCAGCGCAGCGTCCGGCGAACGGGCGGCCGAGGATCTGTTCGCCACCATGCGCCAGCCCATCCACAGTGCCTACGGTCCTGTCGTTGACGGACGGGACGCCGAGGGGCGCATCGACCTGATGGGCGCGCTGCTCATCGGAGTGACGTTCAACCGCTACCTGCTGAAGTCAGGCGCTCTGGCCGAGATGCCGCCCGACGTGCTGATCGGACATCTGGCCCGCACGCTGCGTGCCATCCTCTTCGAGTGAGGCGATGGCCGGCTCTTGATCCTGTCGCGACCAGAGGTGGCGTCCCGAGTGGAACCAAGGGCGGGCGCGCTGAAATCGCATGAGGAAGCTTGATCGCCATGCCCCCGATGTTTTCCAGCCGGCGACGATCGTGGATCACCTGCGAGGGGGAAGCAGCTCCCCCGCAGGTGTGAGATGACCCGGTCCCCCGATCGCCCGCGAGCTCGGGGCCGGCCGCTCCGCGCTGTACCGGGGACTGGAGAACGACGAGCCGACCGCCATGAGCACCCCGGGGTCCGGCTCACAACGCCGGCCGGGCCGCTGACCAGTGCTGGTGCGCGGCGGGCGCACCGGTTGGCGACCGGAGCCGCGACGCCCCAGCGCGGCCCGTCATCTCGGGACGTGTCACGTTAAGAGCCGGAATCCCTTTCGGTGCTCCGTTGCGTCCGCCACACTCGTTCCACGCTCACGCACGACGGGGGACCGACCATGAGAAAAACCCGGCGCAGACCGTACGCCGAGCAGCGCCCGCAGGACCTCGGCGGCGGGGTGCGGAGCGTGCCGGTGCCGATCCCCGGCAACCCGCTCGGTTACACCCTCGTCTACGCGATCGAGTCACCCCAGGGCCCCGTGCTGGTCGACGCCGGCTGGAACCATCCGGACGCGTGGGAGGCGCTGAGCGGCGGGCTCGCCGCGCTCGGCATGGACGTGGCCTCGGTCCGGGGCGTGGTCGTCACGCACTTCCACCCCGACCACGCCGGCCTGGCCGGGCGGGTGCGAGAGGAGTCGGGCGGCTGGATCGCGATGCACGAGGCGGACGCGGCGCTGGTCAGGGCGATTCACGGTCTCGCCGAGGGCGAGCACGAGGCATTCCAGACCGACATGCTCAAGCGGGCGGGCGCCGACCCGGGCGACGTCCAGGTGGTCGCCGCCGAGCGCCCGCAGCCGCCCGCACGGCCGGACCGCGAACTGGCCGACGGCGACCTGGTCGACCTGCCGGGCCGCAAGCTGCGCGCCGTCCACACGCCCGGCCACACCCCGGGCCACATCTGCCTGCACCTGGAGGACGCGGACCGGCTCTTCACCGGCGACCACGTCCTGCCCGACATCACCCCGCACATCGGCATCTATCCCTACGACCGCGACGACGTGGACCCGCTGGGCGACTTCCTCGCCTCGCTGGACCGGGTCGGCGAGCTGGGGCCGCTGGACGCCTTGCCCGCGCATGAGTGGATGTTTCCGGATGTGGCGGCGCGGGCCGCCGAGATCCGCCACCATCACGAGGACAAGCTCAACCGGCTGGCCGCGTTGCTGGCCGATCGGGCGGAGCCGCTGACCATCTGGGAGATCGCCGCGATGATGACCTGGAACCGTCCCTGGGACGACCTGGGGCCCATGCTGAGGGGCATGGCCGCCGGAGAGGCCGCGGCCCACCTGCGCACCCTGGAGGTCCGAGGGTCCGTCAGGCGCGTACGAGGAGTCGATGCGGTCTGCTTCCAGGCCATAGAATCCTAGACATCCGATGTCTAGGGAGAAGAGCGTGGCGGTCACCGACGCGGCCATCGACAAGATCAAGCAAATGATCCTCTCCGGCGAGCTCACCCCGGGAGACCGGCTCCCCAAGGAGGCCGACCTCGCCGAGCGGCTCGGCCTGTCACGCAACTCGCTGCGCGAGGCCGTCCGCGCCCTCGCCCTGATCAACGTCCTCGACGTACGGCAGGGCGACGGCACGTACGTCACCAGCCTGGAGCCGCGCCTGCTGCTCGACACCATGTCGTTCGTGCTCGACCTGCACCGTGACGACACCGTGCTGCAGTTCTTCGAGGTGCGCCGGATTTTGGAGCCGGCCGCCACCGCGATGGCCACCAAGCTCATGACCGACGACGAGATCGAGGAGCTGCGGGTGATCCTGGAGTCGCTGCCCGCCGATCCCACCGTCGAGGAACTGGTGGCCAACGACCTCCAGTTCCACCAGCGCATCGCCCAGGGGTCGGGCAACACCGTGCTCTGCTCGTTCATCGAGAGCCTGTCCGGGCCGACGACCCGGGCGCGCATCTGGCGCGGCCTGACCCAGGAGGGCGCGATGGAGAAGACGCGCGAGCAGCACACCGCGATCTACGAGGCCATCGCCGCCCGGCAGGCCGACGTGGCCCGCTCCTGGGCCACGGTCCACGTGGCAGGCGTCGAGTCCTGGCTCCGCAAGGCCCTGGCCTGATCCCAGCCCTCCATCACACGGCCGTGGAGCCACGCGAACCCGAGGATCCACGCGAACCCGAGCCTCGAACCCCGAACGGTACGTAGGCATCAACCGCTCATACGCTCCCAGAACGCCCCTCAGGTCAGGTCTCGGACTCCTCCGCTCTACGGCCGGCGCGGCGCCAGAACTGGCGTTTGCCCTCCTCGCGTACGGCCAGGCCCAGCCGCGCCAGCTCCTGCCGTAACTGCTCGGCGTCGTCACCGTCGCCCTTCTCCAGCGCGCGGGCACGGGCCCTGAGGTAGGCGTGGGCGGCGTCGGCCAGGTCGGGGTGGCCGTCGGCCCAGCGCCGGAACTCCTCCCGATGGGGGTCGCCCTCGGCCCGCCACGGATAGCCGTGAGCCAGGAAGGCCTCGGCCAGCGGGCGAGGCCGGGGCAGGTCGCCGCCCTGCCGGACCAGTTCCTCGGTGTCGTGACCGAGCAGCACCAGTTGCTTGGCGTCGAGGAAGGCCACGGCCACCGCGGAGCGCGGCAACTCCTGCCGGGAGCTCCGGTGCGCGATCGACAATCGCTGGTCGTCGATGACGATCTTCACGGTGTACTCGTCGGCGATCACCGCCAGCACGAGACCCGCGACGACGCCCACGACGACCGCACCGATCGTGAACGCCGTCGGCGGGATCGACTCGATCAGCCGTAACGGACCCTCGAACGGGGTCCATGGCAGTGACGCCGCCCACCCGGCGACGTAGCGCAGCAGCCAGCCGGCCCCGGCGCCCAGCAGCGGGGCCCCGACCCAGACGACGACCCGATCCCCCAGCGTCGGCAGGGTGGTCGCGTCCGGCGAGGACGGGTCACCGGATGGCATGGGCCGTGCTCCTTCCGTCGTGAGCGGCTCATGAACGACGGCGCCGGCAGGGGCGGACGACCGGTCGCCCCTTGGCGTCGTTCTCCGCAGCCACCGTAACGGCGCACGAGGTCCCGGCCCTCATCCGAAAGTAGCGGCCGTGCGCGACTTTGGTCGTCAGCACCTCCGGCCCCATCGGCGTCACAGCCTCAGAAGCACCATCGCCCCGTCAGCATCGCCGGCGGGCCCGGGACCCTCGGGCGGCCGAACCTCCGCAGCGCGAGCCGTGCGGGCCGGGCGGCCGGGGGTAGGGGGCCTGTGTGGCCGACAAACTCGAGCGATACCGGAGCAAACGCGACCCCAGCCGCACCCCCGAACCCGTACCCGCAGAGCAGCCCGAGCCGCCCGAGCACCCCGAGCGGCCCCAGACCCGCGACGGCGACGCCTTCGTGATCCAGGAGCATCACGCCCGCGCCCTGCACTGGGACCTGCGGCTGGAGCGCGACGGCGTCCTCGCCTCGTGGGCCATCCCCAAGGGCCTGCCGGCCGACCCGGCCGCCAACCACCTCGCCGTCCACACCGAGGACCACCCGATGGAGTACCTCACGTTCCACGGCGAGATACCGGCCGGCGAGTACGGCGGCGGCACCATGACGATCTGGGACCGGGGCACGTACGAGGCGGAGAAGTGGTCGGACCGCGAGGTCAAGGTGGTGCTGCGCGGCTCCCGCGCCTCGGGGCGGTTCGTGCTGTTCCAGACGAACGGCAAGAACTGGATGATCCACCGGATGGACCCGCCGGCGCGTGACCCGTTCCCCCCGCTGGAGCCCATGCTGCCGGTGGAGCGTGCCCGGCCGCCGCGTGACGAGGAGGAGTACGCGTTCGAGTTCGCGTGGGGCGGCCGGCGGACGCTGGTGCCGATCGACGGCGGCCGGACGGACGCGGCCCGCGAGTACCCGTGGCTGCGCCCTCTGGCCGCCTCGTTCGGCAGCCGCAGCGCGGTCCTCGACGGCGAGGTGGTCACGCTGGGCGGCGCGGAGGTGCTGGTCTGCTACGACCTGCTGTACGACGACGGGCGCTCGCTGGTGGCCGAGCCGTACACGGCCCGCCGGGCGGCGCTGGAGGCGCTCGGCCTGTCGGCGGCGCGCTGGCAGACGGCCCCGTCGTGGCCCGGCCAGGCGGCGCCGGTCCGTCAGGCGGCCCGCGAGCAGGGCCTGCCGGGGGTCGTCGCCAAGCGCCTCGACACGACGTACGAGCCGGGCCCGTCGAAGGCGTGGCTTCTCATCCCCTCTCCCCGCACGTCCCGGAAGATCCCCGCTCCCGGCTCGGCCCGGAACACGGCCCGAAAATGAAGCGCGGCGTGCCGGTGGGCGACGGCATACTCGTCGCGTGCTCATCTCGGATATCTCTCCCCATCACCACCCTTTCGGCCAGGAACTGCTCGACCTGCAGCACGCCGCGTACGCGGTGGAGGCGGAGCTCATCGGCGACGACCGGATCCCGCCCCTGCACGAGACCCTCGACGCGCTCCGCTCCGAGCCGCTGACCTGGCTCGGCGCCTTCGACGACGACGGCCGGCTGGTGGGGGCAGTGGCGTGGGAGGAGACGTCGGACGAGGTGGACGTCAACCGGCTGGTCGTGCATCCCGGCGCCCACCGGCGCGGCATCGGCCGGGCGCTGGTCGAGCAGGTCGTGGCGCGGGCGGCCGGCCGCCGGGTGATCGTGTCCACCGGCCGTGACAACGCGCCCGCCCGGAGCCTGTACGAGCGGCTGGGGTTCGAGGCCCAGGGTGAGCGCGAGGTGATCCCCGGGCTGTGGATCGCCGGCTACGCCCTGACCGCCTGATCCAGGACGTCCGGGTTACGGGCGGGACGGCAGCAGGCCCTCCGCCTCCAGTTCCGACCACAGGTCCTCCGGCACCGGCCTGTCCCACAGCGCCGCGTTGGCGCGCACCTCCTCCGGTGAGCGGGCGCCCAGCACGATCGTGGCCACCGCCGGGTGCCGCAGCGGGAAGGCCATCGCCGCCTGCGGGAGCGGCACCCCGTACGACTCGCAGATCGCGGCGACGCGGCGGGCCCGGTCGAGGACGGCGGGCGGCGCAGGCGCGTAGTCGAACGTGCCCGACGGCCGGGCGGTGGCCAGCAGGCCGCTGTTGAACACCCCGGCCGCCAGCACCCGCACCCCGCGCTTCGCGCACGCCTCCAGCAACGGCAGCCCCGACTGGTCGAGCAGGGTGTACCGGCCGGCCAGCATGACCACGTCGATGCCGGTCTCCTCCACGAAGCGCAGCGGCGCCCGCCACTGGTTCATGCCGACCCCGACGGCCTTGATCACCCCTTGGTCGCGCAGCTCGGCGAGGGCCGGGTAGGCGTGGTCCAGCGCCTGCTCCATGTGGTGGTCGGGGTCGTGGATCAGGGCGACGTCCACGGCCGGCAGGCCCAGCCGTTCCAGGGACTCCTCCAGCGAACGGCGCACGCCGTCGCGCGAGAAGTCCCAGACCCGCACATGGTCGGCGGGCACGTCGAAGCCCTGGTCGTCGCGCCCGCCCCGGCTCGACGGCACGAGCAGGCGGCCGACCTTGGTGGACAGCACATATCCGGTACGGCCGGCGAGCGCGGCCCCGAGGCGGCGCTCCGACAGGCCGAGCCCGTAGTGCGGGGCCGTGTCGAACAGGCGCACCCCGTTCGACCAGGCGGCCTCGACCGTGGCGCGTGCCTGCTCCTCGCTCACCGCCTCGAACAGCCCCGCGATCGGCGCGGCGCCGAACCCGTGACGCGGTAAGGCCAGCACGTCGTCTCCCCGGGTCACGTCGTCTCCCCAGGTCACGGAATCTCCCAGGTCACGGAATCGTTCAGCTCCCCCGTCACGTCAGCTCCCAGACCAGCGCGAGCCCGCCGGAGTCCTTGTCGAAGTCGCCGTCGAGCAGCCGGTTCATCCTCGCCTGCCACGCCCGGTCGGCGGGGTGGTCGCGGAGCGCGGCCTGAAGCGCCGCGTAGTCCTCGACCTCGACGAAGTGGAACAGGTCCAGGCCGTCGCGGTAGATGCGCCAGGAGCGCACCCCGTGCTCGCGCATGGCCTGCTCCAGCTCGGCCGGGATCTCGGCGTGCTCCCGGTCGTAGATCTCCTCGCAGCCCGGCCTGAGCCGGGTGCGGAGGGCGAGCCGTTCCATCAGTCCTGTGCCTTCCCTCCGGCGATGCGGCTGATCATGAGCGCGACCAGGATGATCGCACCGTAGACGACCGGCTGCCAGAAGCCGGAGACGCCCTTGAGCGTGAGGATGTTCTGCACCAGGCCGATGACGAGGACGCCGGTCAGCGCGCCGAGGATCGTGCCCTTGCCGCCGTCCATGCTGACGCCGCCGATGACCGCCGCCGCGAACACCATGAAGATCCAGCCGACGCCCTGGTTGGAGCCGATCGCGCCGAGCCGGCCGGTCTCCAGGACGCCGGCGAGCGCCGCCAGCGTGCCGCCCAGGATGAAGACTCCCCACAGCACCCGGTCCACGCGGATGCCGGCGGCGCGGGCGGCGTCGATGTTGCCGCCGATGGCGTACAGCGAGCGGCCGATCCGGAAGTAGGCGAGCCCGGCGATGCCCGCCGCGAACAGCACCCCGGCGATCCAGATGGAGGCCGGCAGCCCGAGCCACACGGCGCTGCCCAGGTAGAGGATCGAGTCGGGGAGCTCGAAGAGCGTCTTGCCCTGGGTCGGGCCGAGCTGGAGCCCGTGCACGATGATCAGCATGGCCAGGGTCACGATGAACGCGGACAGCTGGAACTTGATGATCAGGAAGCCGTTGAACGCGCCGATGGCCGCCCCGACCAGCAGGCAGAGCGGGATGACCAGGCCGCCGGGCAGGCCGAGCCCGAACCCGCCGGCCGAGGCGGGGATCACCAGCATGACCGCGATGGCCGGCGCCATGCCGACCGTCGACTCCAGCGACAGGTCGAACTTGCCGGAGATCAGGATCATGGCCTCGGCCAGCACGAGCAGGCTGATCGCGGCCTGCTGCTGGAGCACGTTCGTCAGGTTGCCGCTCGTGAGGAACGTGGGGTCGAGGAACGCGCCCACGACGAGCAGGATGAGGATCACCGGGACGAGGGTCAGGTCCCGGAACCGAGCGAGCCGCACCCGGGGGGCCGGCGACGCGGTCAGTGTCGTCACTGTTCAATGCCTTCCATCACGGCCACGAGCTCGTGGTCGGTCCACCCACGCGGCACGTCCTTCACGACCCGGCCGTGGAACATCACCAGCACCCGATCGCAGACACGCAGGTCGTCGAGGTCGTCGGAGACGAGCACGGCGCCGGCGCCCCGCTCGACCGCGTCCTCGACGGCGCCGAGCAGGGCCTGCTTGGCCTTGACGTCGACGCCCGCCGTCGGGTTGATCACTACCAGCGCGGACGGGTCGTCGACCAGCGCCCGCGCGAACACCACCTTCTGCGCGTTGCCGCCGGACAGGTCGCCGACGGGCTGCCCGGGCCCTTCCGTCTTGATGTCGAGGTCGTCGATGAGCTGGACGGCCCGGGCCCGCTGCCGCGACGGGGAGACGGTGCCGAGGCGGCCGAGCTTGCCCGCGATGGGGATGGTGGCGTTCTCGGCGACCGACAACAGCGGCACGAAGCCCTCGTGGTGGCGGTCCTCGGGGACGAAGCCGAGGCCGGCGCGCAGGGCGGACGGCACGTCGCCGGGACGTACCCGGACGCCGTTGACCGTGACCGTGCCCGCGTCGGGCCTGCGCAGGCCGACGAGGGTCTCGGCGAGCCCGACCTTGCCGCTGCTGGCCGAGCCGGCCAGGCCCACCACCTCGCCGGAGCGGACGGTGAGGTCCACCTCCCGGTAGCGGCCGGCCAGCGACAGGCCCTCCCCCGCGAGGACGACGCGGTCGCCGGGCGTGCGGGTGCGGGCCTGGTAGGCGGCGGTGGCCTCGCCGGTCATGGCGTCCACCAGCTCGTCGTGGGAGAAGCCGGTGACGGGCCGGGTGACGATGTGCCGGGCGTCGCGGAAGACCGTGACGCTCTGGCAGATCTCGTACACCTCGTCCAGGTGGTGGGAGATGTACATCATCGTGACACCCTGCTCGCGCAGCGACCGCATGCGGGTGAACAGCCGCTCGATGGCCGGTCCGTCGAGGCGGGCGGTGGGCTCGTCGAGGATGATGAAGCGGGCGCCGAACGACAGCGCCCGGGCGATCTCGACGAGCTGGCGCTGCTCGACGCTCAGGTCCCCGGCCAGCGCCTGGACGTCCACGTCCACCTCGTAAGTGTCGAGCAGCTCACGGGCCCTGGCCCGCAGCGCCCGCCACCTGATCACGCCATTGTCGGTCTGCCGGTTGAGGAACAGGTTCTCGGCGACCGTGAGGGCGGGGATGATCGTGGACTTCTGGTAGACGCAGGCGACGCGCCGCCGCCACGCGTCGCGGTCGGCGAGGGCCGGCGCGGGCTCGCCCGCGAACAGCACCTCGCCCTCGTCGGCGGGCTGGAGGCCGGTGAGGATCGACACCAGCGTGGACTTGCCGGCGCCGTTCCGGCCGACGAGGGCGTGCGTCTCGCCCTCGGCTATCGCGATGCTCGCGCCGTTCAGCGCCACGGTCGGCCCGAAGCGCTTCACGACATTACGAGCTTCAACGTGATATTTCATCACTTGACCTGATTGCCCCAGAGGTTCTTGTCGTCCACGTTCTCCTTGGACACCAGCGGAGCCGGAAGCTGGTCCTCCAGGCCGTTGGGCAGCTGGATGATCGTGCTGTCATGGTCCGTCGGGCCCGCCTTGAACGTCTTCCCTTCGAGCGACGCCTTCGCGTAGAACATCGCGTACTTGGCGTACAGGTCGGCCGGCTGCGAGACCGTCGCGTCGATCTCGCCCCTGCGGATCGCCTCCAGCTCCTCCGGGATGCCGTCGTTCGAGATCACGAAGACGTGCTTGGGGTCGGTCGGCGGGACGAGCATGTTCTTCTGCTTGAGCACCTGAAGCGTCGGAGCCAGGTGGACGCCCCCGGCGTGCATATAGATGCCCTTGATGTCCGGGTTCTGCTCCAGGCGGGTCTGCAGCATGGACGCGGCCTTGCTGCCCTCCCACTCCGTCGGCTCCTCGAAGACCGTGATGCCGGGGAACTTCGTCTTCATGCACTCGCGGAACGCCTCGGCCCGGTCCCGGCCGTTGACCGAGCCGAGCGAGCCCATGAGCTCCACGACCTTGCCCTTGCCGCCCAGCTTCTCGCCGAGGAACTCGCAGGCCTTCGTCCCGTACGCCCGGTTGTCGGCGCGGACGACCATGTAGACCTTGCCCTTGTCGGGCCGGGTGTCCACGGACACGACCGGGATCTTCTTGTTCTCCAGCTGCTGGAGGGTGGAGGCGATCGCCCCGGTGTCCTGCGGGGCCATGACGATCGCCTTGGCCCCCTGCCCGACCAGCGCCTGGACGTTGCTGACGAGCTTGGCCACGTCGTTCTGCGAGTTGGTGGGCGGCATCAGGTCCACCTTCTGCTCGGCGGCCATCTGCGGGACGTACTTGATGTAGGAGTTCCAGAAGTCGGAGTCGGCGCGCGGGTAGTCGATGCCGACCTTCCCGCCGCCCGCAGCGCCGCTGCCGGTTGTGGACGTACTGCTGGAGCCGCAGGCTGCGACGACCGCCAAAAGGGCCGCGCCGGCGACGACCGGACCGAGCTTCATCGTGGAGACACCTTCCTCGGGCGGGGCCGGCCCCCCGCTGGAGCCGGCCCTGTGGTGCTGTTTTCAGTTGGCGGGCTGTGTGTGCGCCTCAGGGGGCGGGGCGCAGGCGCAGCCCCTGCATGCCTCCGTCGACCGCGAGCGCCATGCCCGTGGTCGCGCTCGCCTCAGGGCTCGCGAGATAGGCGATCGCGGCGGCGACCTCCTCGGCGGTGACCAGGCGGCCCATCGGCTGCCTGGCGTTCAGCGCCCTGCGCTCCGCCTCCGGGTCGTCGGCCGCGTCGAGCAGCCGGCCGATCCAGGGGGTGTCGGCGGTCCCGGGGTTCACGCAGTTGACGCGGATGCCCTCGTGTACGTGGTCGGCGGCCATCGCGAGGGTCAGCGACTGCACCGCGCCCTTGGTGGCGCTGTAGAGGGCGCGGTCGGGCAGTCCCGCCGTGGCGGCGATGGAGCAGACGTTGACGATCACCGCGTGCTCCGACCTGCGCAGGTACGGCAGCGCCGCCCGGCTCACCCGGACCATGCCGAGCACGTTGACGTCGAAGACCCGATGCCACTCGCTGTCGGGGTTGTCCTCGACCGTGCCCTGGGCGCCGATGCCCGCGTTGTTGACGACCACGTCGATGCCGCCGAGCCGTTCGGCCGCCTCGGCGACCGCCGCGCGCACGCCCGCGTCGTCGGTGACGTCCACCTTGATGCCGACGAACGGCTCACCGGGGGGATGCAGGTCGAGGCAGGCGACCTTCATGCCGCGCTCGGCCAGCAGGGTGGCGGTGGCCAGGCCGATGCCGGACCCGCCTCCTGTCACGATCGCTCTGAGACTCATGCGTCCTTCCAGACCTCGCCGTCGGGGAACCTGTGGGCGGCGATCGACTCGGGGCGCATCTCCGCGCTGAAGCCCGGCGCGGAGGGAGCGCGGTACCGTCCGTTGTCGATCACGACCGGGTCGGTGAAGTGCTCGTGCAGGTGGTCGACGTACTCGATCACCCGGTTCTCCATGGAGCCGCTGATCGCCACGTAGTCGAACATCGACAGGTGCTGCACGAGCTCGCACAGCCCGACCCCGCCCGCGTGCGGGCAGACCGGGACGCCGAAGCGGGCCGCGAGCAGCAGGATCGCGATGTTCTCGTTGACGCCGCCGACCCGCGCCGCGTCGATCTGCAGGTACGACAGGGCGCCGGCCTGGAGGAGCTGCTTGAACACGATGCGGTTCTGCACGTGCTCGCCGGTGGCGACCGGGATGGGGCGGATGCCCTCGGCGATCGCGGCGTGGCCGAGCACGTCGTCGGGGCTGGTGGGCTCCTCCACCCAGTGCGGGTTGAAGTCGCCGAGCGCCTTGACCCAGTCGATGGCGGAGGCGACGTCCCAGCGCTGGTTGGCGTCGATCGCGATCGGGTAGTCGGGGCCGCACACTTCGCGGGCCACCCGGAAGCGCCGCGCGTCGTCGGCGAGGTCGGCGCCCACCTTGAGCTTGATCTGCTGGAAGCCCTGGTCGAGGGCCTCCTTGCAGAGCCGCCGCAGCTTGTCGTCGTCGTAGCCCAGCCAGCCCGGCGAGGTGGTGTAGGCGGGGAAGCCCTCGCGCCTGAGCGTCTCGACGCGCTCGCGCTTGCCGTCCTCGGCCTGCCGGAGGATCTCGAGCGCCTGCTCGGGGGTGAGGGCGTCGCTGAGGTAGCGGAAGTCGACCAGGTCGACGATCTCCTCGGGGGTCATCTCCGACAGCAGCAGCCAGAGCGGCTTGCCCGCGCGCTTGGCCTTGAGGTCCCACAGGGCGTTGACCACCGCGGAGATCGCCATGTGCATGACGCCCTTCTCGGGGCCCAGCCAGCGCAGCTGCGAGTCGTTGACCATCTCCTTGTAGAGCGCGCCGAGGTCCTCGGCGTCCCTGCCGATCACGTACGACCCCAAGGCGGTGATCGCGCCGGTCTGCACGTCGTTGCCGCGCCCGATCGTGAACGCGAACCCGTGGCCGGAGAAGCCGTCGTCGGTCTTCAGCACGACGTAGGCGGCGGAGTAGTCGGGGTCGGGGTTCATGGCGTCGGAGCCGTCCAGCTCGCGCGAGGTGGGGAAGCGGACGTCGTGCGTCTCCATCTCCACGATCCGGTACGGCCGCGCCGCCGCGCCGCCCGCGACTTCGGCCGTCGACGCCGTGTGCCCTGTGCTCCCCATGACGCCCCCCGTCATGCCTGCCCCACCGTCTGCCGCTGCCGGCCGAGCCCCTCGATCTCCAGCTCCATCACGTCACCGGCCCGCAGGTACGGCTGGCCGGGCATGCCCAGGGCGACGCCGGCCGGGGTGCCGGTGTTGATGACGTCACCGGGTTCGAGCACCATGAACCGGCTCAGGTAGCGCACGATCTCGGCCACGTCGAAAATCATGTTCTTGGTGTCGCCGTTCTGCCGCAGCTCGCCGTTCACCCAGAGCCGCAGCTCCAGGCTCTGCGGGTCGGCGATCTCGTCGGCGGTCACCAGCCACGGTCCCAGCGGGTTGAACGTCTCGCACGACTTTCCCTTGTCCCACTGGCCGCCCCGCTCAAGTTGGAACTCCCGCTCGGAGACGTCGTTGGACACGGCGTACCCGGCGACGACCTCCAGCGCCTCCTCGCGGCTGTCGAGGTAGCGGGCCCGCTTGCCGATGACGATGGCGAGCTCGACCTCCCAGTCGGTCTTCACGCTGCCGCGCGGCACGAGCACCTCGTCGTACGGCCCGACCATGGTGTTGGACGCCTTCATGAACACGACCGGCTCGGCCGGCACGTCGGCGCCGGACTCGGCGGCGTGGTCGCTGTAGTTGAGCCCGATGCACACGATCTTGCCGGGCCGCGCGATCGGCGCTCCTACCCGCAGCCCCTCCCCGACGACGACGGGCAGTTCGTCGCGCTCCAGCGCCTCGCGGACGCGGGCCACTCCTCCGGAAGCGAGGAAAGCACCGTCGATGTCGGGCTCTCCGATGTCACGCAGGTTGCCGGCGGCGTCCATCACCACCGGCCGCTCCTGCCCGACAGGTCCTACTCGCAGCAGCTTCACACCGCATCCTTCGTCCATACATCGGATGTCTATAGCTCCGATGCTGGTGGGAGCTGCCGGGGGATGTCAAGCCTTCCAGGAGCGATACATCGGATCCGTGGCTGGAAATATGCCGACACAGCACTAGGAGTCCCCCAGGAAGAGATCAGGGACGCCCCGGGAGATCGCTCTGGTGGGATGGCGAGACATCCGAGGAGGGCAGGCGTCTGTTACAGAACGGACGGCGGCACAGCCGAGCAAGGTCATCGGATGGCTTCTACCATCGCCCCCGACGCGGAGCGCATCGCAGGGAGACCACGGGCCGTCGCGGACCGCCACGGCGTTCCTCTCTCCCCACCATCTCCCGAACGACTCTCAAGGGGATGAATCGGTGGCGGAAAACACCCGATGTCTCATACCCGGCGCGAATGCGGCGGACCGCGGGTGGCCTTGCGGAATCAGGTGCGGTTGACTGGAGGGCGAACCGTAATAGAACACGTTCCAGATTCATGGGAACCATCCCCCCTGAGGTGAGCGACCGTGCGGATCGACCTCGTCGACCAGGATCAGTACGCGCAATCCGGACCACCCCTCGACCAGCTCCGCTGGCTGCGCGAGAACGACCCGGTCCACCGCCACGACGACGACCCTCCGTTCTGGGCGGTCACCCGCTACGAGGACGTCGTGCAGGTGTCGAGGCGCTCCGACCTCTTCTCCTCGGAGCGCCGGCTCGCGCTGTTCCACGAGGTGCCGGAGGAGCAGCGGGTCTTCCAGCGGATGATGATGCTCAACCAGGACCCGCCGGAGCACACGCGCCGGCGCTCACTGGTCAACCGTGGCTTCACGCCGCGGACGATCGGCGCGCTGGAGCAGCACATCCGCGACATCTGCGACGACCTGCTCGACAAGTGCTCGGGCGAGGTGGACTTCGTCACCGAGGTCGCCGCCCCGTTGCCGCTGTACGTCATCTGCGAGCTGCTCGGCGCGCCCGTGTCCGACCGCGACAAGCTCTTCGCCTGGTCGAACCGCATGATCGGCGCCCAGGACCCCGACTACGCGGACTCGCCCGGCGGAGAGGGCGGGGCCGCGGCCATGGAGCTCTACGCGTACGCCAACGAACTGGCCGCCCAGCGCCGCGAGAACCCCAGGGACGACATCGTCACCAAGCTCATCCAGCCGGACGAGCACGGCCAGATTCTCGACGAGAACGAGTTCGACCTGTTCGTGCTGCTGCTCGTCGTGGCGGGCAACGAGACGACCCGCAACGCCGCCTCGGGCGGCATGCTGGCCCTGTCCGACCACCCGGAGCAGTGGGAGCGCCTGGTCGCCGACCCGTCGCTGGCGCGCACGGCCGCCGACGAGATCGTCCGCTGGGTGTCCCCGGTCAACCTGTTCCGCCGCACGGCCACCCAGGACCTGACGCTCGGAGGCAAGGAGATCAAAGAGAACGACAAGGTCGTCGTGTTCTACTCCTCCGCCAACCGGGACTCCTCGGTCTTCCCCGACCCGGACGTCTTCGACATCGGCCGCGACCCGAACCCGCACATCGGCTTCGGCGGCGGCGGCGCCCACTTCTGCCTGGGCAACCACCTGGCCAAGATGGAGCTCAGGGTCCTGCTCGAGCAGCTCGCCCGCCGCTACCCGCGCCTGCGCCGCACGGGCGAGGCGCGGCGGCTGCGCTCGAACTTCATCAACGGCATCAAGGAACTGCCGGTCAAGGTGAACTGACCGTAGCCCGGCCGCGCCGTGTCCCGGCGGCCCGAGGACCGCTCGGCCCGGGACCGGTCGGCCCAGGGACCGGTCGGCCCGGGACCGGTCGGCCGGTCGCCCAGCGGGAAGGTCATGGTCGAACGGGCCCTGCCCCTTCCCTGGGCCGGTTCAGACGGTCTTGATCACTCCCCCGTCGGCGAGGTAGTCGGCGCCGGTGAGGTTGCCGGACACCGGGGAGGCGAGGAAGGCCACCAGCGCCGCCGTCTCCTCGGGTTCGGTGAGTCGTCCGGTGGTGATGCCCATCTGGCCGGGCAGTTGGGCCAGGAACTCGTCGAGCTCCACACCGGCCGCCCGGGCCAGCTCACCGGCGTAGCCGTCGGGGTCGCCCCAGTTGCGGGTGCGGGTCGGCCCGGGGCTCACGGTCAGCGCCCGCAGCCCCTGCCCGCCGAACTCCTCGGCGAGCCCCTTGGTCAGGTTCGTCAGGGCGGCCTTGGCGGCGCCGTAGTCGATCGGCTTGAACGCGGCGCGGGCCCCGATGGAGGACACGTTCACCACGACCCCGCGCCGCCGCAACAGGCCGGGCAGCAGGGCACGGGTGACGCGCACGGTGGCGAAGAGGTTGAGCTGGAACGTGCCCAGCCAGGTCTCGTCGTCGATGTCCAGGAAGCCGCCGGCCCGCATGCCGGCGTCCAGGACCCCGCCCAGGTTGTTCACGAGGACGTCCGCGTCCCCGGCGCGCTCGGCGAGGGCGCGCACCCCCTCGGGGGTGGTGAGGTCCGCCGGCACGGCGACCACGTCGGCCGGATAGGCGTTCACGGTACGGGCGGCGGCGATCACCCGGGCGCCCTCGGCGGCGAACGCCCGCACGACGGCGAGGCCGATGCCCTTGCCGGCACCGGTGACGACGACGGTCTTGCCCTTCAACTGAAGATCCATGGTTGGATCACCTTTCTTGAACTCTAGTTACAAAAAACAGGCACGCAGAAGGCCGATCCGTGCAGGCCGAGCCGGGAGCAGCTCGCCACGAGCACGCAAGCCCCCGGGAGGAGACCTCGGCTTCCCGGGGTTGGCTTCCCGGAGGCTCAGCTCGCGAGGGATTTGGCTCCCCGAGGCTTGGCTCCCCGGGGGTTGGCTTCCCGAGGGTTCAGCTCTCGAGGGGGTTTGGCTCCCCAAGGGCTCAGCTTCCCGAAGGGCTAGGCTCCCAGGGCTGCACACCCGGCGCGGGCCGGCGATCCGCCCCTCTCACAGGACTGAGCGACCACAGAGAAACCCAGGGTGGTGACCCGGAGACCTCAGAGGACGCTCAGGGCCGTCTCCGCCAGCCCGGAGAGGCGGCGCGGGTCGGGGTCGGCCTTGGCCAGCACCCGGATGCCGTTGATGGTGGTCAGGAAGAACGCGGCCAGCGCCGCCGCGTCCCGGTCGCCGCTGATCTCGCCACCGCGCCGCCCTTCCTCGATGGTGCTGCGGAACGCCGCCTCCTGCCGCTCGAAGGTGCGGCGTACCAGGTGGGCGACCACCTCGTCCCGGTCCGCCAGCTCGACGGCGGCGTTGGTGACCATGCACCCGCGCCGCTCCCGGTCGTCCACGGCGGCGGCGATCACGAGGTCGAGGGCCGCGCGCAGTCGCTCCCGCGCCGGGCCCGGCCCGTCCAGCACCTGGATCAGCCGGACCGTCTCCCGCTCGTAGTAGCGCCTGAGCGCGCGCTCGTACAACGCCCGCTTGCTGGTGAACGCGTTGTACAGGCTGCCGCGGCCGATGCCGAGGGCGTCGACGAGCTGCTGCGGCGTGGTGGCGGCGTAGCCGTTGGCCCAGAACACCTCCATGGCCTTGTCCACGGCGGCGTCCGGGTCGAACTCCTTGGTGCGTGCCATGCGTCCACCGTAGCCAAATTGGAACTTGAGGTCGAAAATGTGGTCAAGTAGGGGACACGGGGCGATGGCGTGGAGTCGCTCGATCTCGGCGAAGATCTCTGTGCGGGCGGAGGGACCGCTCCTCCCCGTTGCCGTCGACCAAGACCGGGGTCTCGCCGGGCAGGCCGGTGAGGTGGTCGGGGAGTTGGCGGACGGTGAGCAGCGACGCAGGGTGGCACACCTTTCGCCGCCGCGTGAACCCGCTCGCCGGCCCTCCAGCATGATCCTTGCCGCGCATCCGGCCCTTCACGTCGAGGGCCCACAACCGCCACATCATCGATGACGGCGGCGGGCGGCGCGGATGCGGGACAGGATGCGGGTCGTCTGGCGCGGCGTGGGGCGCCAGCCGCACTCGATGAGGGCGTTGGCGACGTGCTCCAGCAGGGCGGCCGTCTGGCCGGGGAACACGTCCTTGCGCACCGGGATGACGCGCCACCCCTGCCGGCGCAGCTCCGCGCGGCGATCGTCGTCGCGGCGCTGGTCTGCCGCCGACGTGTGGTGCTCCTGGCCGTCGTACTCGACCGCCAGCCGGTACGGCTCCCAGCCCAGGTCGAGGTACGCGTGGCGGTCACCCGCCAGGGGCACGCGGATCTGGGTGGCGGGGCGGGGCAGGCCGCCGTCCACGAGGATGACCCGCAGCCAGCTCTCCGGGGGCGACGCCGCGCCCCGGTCGGCCAGGGCGAGCGTGTCACGCACGTGCCACGAGGGCGCGCGGCGCCACAGCTCCTCCAGGTCCACCCCGCGCCTCACGAACTGGTCGAGGGCGGCCACCGCCTCCGGGCGCGGCAACCAGCGGGCGCAGTCGAGGGCCGTGCGTCCGGGGGTGGTGACGCGCACGCCCCTGTGCTCGGTCACGTCCGCCGGAGGCAACGTGGCGACGTGGGTGACGCAGCCGGGGAGCGTCAGGTGGCCGGGGGCGACCAGCTCGACCGGCCAGTCGGCGTCCGCCGCCCCGGGGCTCAGCGCGTTCAGGCCCCACACGTGCGCGGCGGTCTGCCGGCAGGCGACGGCCTGCGGCACCGCACGGGTCACCGTCCGCGCCCGCCCGAGCAGTGTGGTGGGGGTTCGGGCGGGTGCCGGTCGCCTGCGGCTCGGGCCGGCCGGGCCGCCGCTGACGTCCGGGGCGGCCGGGCTCTCAGCCCTTGTGTGGGCCGTGGGCCCGGCGCCCGCGGTGGCCGAGGACGCCGTGCTCGCGGTGGCCGGGCTCTCAGCACTGGTGGTGGCCGAGAACCCGGCGCTCACGGTGGCCGAGGATGCCGTGCTCGGGGTGGCTGGGGCGCCGGTGTTGCCGGAGTGGTTCACGGGCCCAGGATGGCGAGGGACGGAGCCGCGACTGGACGCCGAATGCCGTTCTGTGGACGACCGCGGCCTTTCCACAGCTCGGCGCCGCGGTGTACGCCTCGCCGTGGAACCCCTCGGTCAGGTGCGGGGCACGCTAGCTCTCGCCGAGCGCGTGGCGGAGGGTGTAGGCGGCCGTGGCGTACTCGCCGCCCTGGAGCGGGTCGCCGGCGAAGTACTCCGCCGCCCCCGGGATCCGGTCCGCGTACGTCTCGGCGTCGTCGCGGGGCCGGTAGCCGAGCCGGTCGTCCAGTTCCCAGAACCGGCGGGTGTTCGCCGAGACCGCGTACGCGGCGGTGAAGGTCACACCGGGCCGGGTCAGCGCCGCCCAGACGAACCCGGCGCAGTCGTACGGGCTCAGCCACGTCGCCAGGTGCCGCGGCTCGCTCGGGACGGGCTCCAGGCTGCCGATCCGCAGACACACCACCTCCAGCCCGAACTTGTCGGCGTACAGCCGGCCCAGCGCCTCCAGGGCGACCTTGCTGACGCCGTACAGCCCGTCCGGCCGGGGCGGCGCCTCCGCCGAGACCGTCTCCGCGGACGGGTAGCAGCCGGTCAGCCGGTTGCTGCCGGCCAGCACCACGCGCCTGACCCCGGTGCGCCGCGCCGCCTCCAGCACGTGGTGGGCGCCCAGAACGTTGGCGTCGAGGAGGTCGGCGAGCGGCGCCTCGTCCGGCACACCGGCCAGGTGGACGACCGCGTCGGCGCCCTCGACGATCGCCATCACGTCCTCGACGCCGCCCAGCTCGGCCTGCCGGACCTCCTCGTCCGGGCCGGCGGCGGTCAGCGGCACACGGTCCACGGACACCAGCCGGCGCAGCCGGCCGCGCAGTGGTTCACGCAGTACGGAGCCGACATTCCCGGCGGCGCCGGTGAGGACGACACTCTGCACAGTCATGGCTGGATTGTGCCGTCAATCACCGACATTTCCGCCGCACGCACCCCCCACCTCTCCCTCAGATGCGGCAGGACCTTCTGGGCCAGCAGTTCCGCCTGGTCCCGGAAGTCCGGCCCCACCGGCATGAGGTTCATGGACGTGAACCCCAGCCCGCCCAGCTCCCCCAGCCGCTCGGACACCTCATCGGCACTCCCCGCCACCACCCCGTCCCCGGCAGCGGCGCCCGCCTCGACGCGCACCGGGACGTTGTACACGCACTCCACCTCACGCCCGGCCTCGGCGGCCGAGGCCAGCACCCGCGAACGCAGCACGGCCACCTGCTCCGGCGGCGAGAACCCGTACGACGGGATCCACCCGTCGGCCAGCCGCCCCGTGATCTTCAGCGCCCGCCTGCCGTACGTCCCCAGCCAGATCGGGATCGGCCGCTCCGGCTTGGGCTCCAGGTCGGCCTCGAACGTCTGATAGCGGCTGCCCTCGAACGTGAACGACGGCCGCGACCACAGTCCCCGGATGATCTGGACGGCTTCCTCCATCCCGTCCACCTTCTCCCGCGGCGACGGCACGCCCAGCCCGAACGCCCGGAACTCCTCGTCCGAGTAACCGCCCCCGAGCCCGAGGATCAGCCGGCCCCCGGAGAAGCGGTGCAGGGTCTCCGCCATCTTGGCCACCATCGCCGGCGGCCGGTACGGCGTGCCCAGCACCCGCGTGGCCACCCGGATGCGCGAGGTGGCCGCCGCGACCCAGGTCAGCATCGTCCACACCTCGTACGTCGGCGCGCTGCCGCACGGGTGGTCGGAGGCCGAGACGAAGTCGAACCCCAGCGCCTCCGCCGCCCGCGCGTCGCCCACCGGGTCCGCCTCCGCCGCCGCGGATGTGGAGATCCCGAGTCCGAACAGGCCCATGCCGCTCACCCTCCCGAAGTGGTTTACATGTAAACCTAAACGACAGATGTTTACACGTCAACAACATGGGTTAGGGTGAGCGGCATGGCGGAGCCCCGATGGCTGGACGACGACGAGTTCCGCGCCTGGATCGGGTACCGGCGGATGCGCCTGCTGCTCGACGCCCAGGTGAGCCAGGATCTGACCCGCGAGTCGGGACTGTCGGCCCCCGACTACGACGTGCTGTCGGCGCTGACCTCGTCCGAGGGACACCGGCGGCGGCTGACCGAGCTGGCCGAGCGGATGCTCTGGTCGAAGAGCCGGCTGTCCCGGCACATCGGGCGGATGGAGCAGCGGGGCCTCGTCGCCCGCGAGGGGTGCGAGACGGACGCCCGCGGCTCGGTGATCACGCTCACCGAGCACGGCCTGCGCACCATCCAGGAGGCCGCCCCCGGCCACGTCGCGTCGGTGCGGCGGCACCTCATCGACCTGCTCTCCCCCGAGCAGATCGAGGTCCTCGGCACCATCGCCGAGACCGTCCTCGCCCACCTGGCCCCGGGCGAGGAGCTGCGGAGATAGCCGGCTACCCGACCCAGATGGGCCGCCAGTCCGGGATCTCGTGGAAGCGGCGCAGCTCCGACAGCCCCGCCAGGATCCCGCCCCACGCCGCGTACGGCGGCAGGTCGCCCTCGAACCCGCTCTGCACCAGCGTCAGCCGTGTCCGCCCCTCAGAGCCCTCCAGCTCCCAGGTGCCGACGCCGACGGGCCCCCAGTCCACGGACAGCCGCCGCCCCGGCTCCAGGTCCACGATCACGGCCGGGTTCGGGTTGTCGAAGCCGCCCATCGCGTAGCGCCCGCCCACGCGCGGCTCGATCCCCAGGGGAAAGCCGAACCAGCGCGTCGCCTTCTCGGAGTCGATCAGCGAGTCGAACACGGTGTCCGGCGCCGCGCCGACGAGCACGTCGGCGCGCATCTCCCGCGTGGTGAAGTCGATCTTCGGGGTGAGCTCGCGGCCCTCCAGGTGCTCGGCCAGGTTCGCCAGGGCCAGGCACCAGTACGTCTGCAGGACCCCGCGGATGCTCGTGTTCGCGAGGGCCTCCTGGTTGTCGTAGTCGCTCTGGGACAGCGACACGATCGTGGCGTCGTCCCCGTCCTCCTCGACGGAGAACTCGGTGGTGGCCTCCACCCCGCCGAGCGTCCAGGCGAAGCGGACCGTGCGCTCGTCGGCGTGCAGGAGCCGCTGGTGCGGCGCGTCGCCCTCGGGGGTGTGGCATCCCCAGAACGCGTAGCGGCCGGGCAGCTCGACCTCGGCGTGCTCGGCCAGCCAGATCCGCATGGCGGCGGGGTCGGTCAGCGCGTGCCGCACCTCCTTGACGGGGGCCTGGACACGTGCACGCAGGGTCATCGGCTCAGTCATGGCGCTCCTCCTTCAGGTCGACGGACTTCCGGTCGACGGACTTCGGGTGGACGGACTTCGGGTGGACGGGGTAGCAGGCGACGGCGAGCTTGAAGGCGTCACCCTCGGCTCCGCCGTACCTCGTGAACAGCTCGCGCAGCGTGGTCTGCAGGTCGTTCAGGAACCGCTGCCGGTCCTCGGGCCGTACGCGGATCTCCCCCGACACGCCGATCGACGGCAGCTCGGGGGCGGCCCGGTCGAGGCCGGCGATGTCGGCCTGGACCTCCTCCATCAGGTCGAGCAGGTAGCCCAGGCTGAGCTCGTCGCGCGCCCGGCGCAGGCCGATCCGGCCGACCAGGCGCGGCGACAGCCAGTACGCGCGGGCGCCGGCCTGGTAGATGCCCTCGTTGATGCCGCGCACCTTGCGCTCGGAGACCAGGTCCACGAGCCCCGCCTCGACCAGCCGCTTGACGTGGTAGTAGACGCGCTGGGGCGTCTGGCCGAGCCGCTCGGCCACCTCGGTGCAGGTGCGCGGCTCGGCGAGCTGCCGCAGCACCTCGACGCGTTGCGGTTTGAGCAGGGCCTCGGCCTGCTCGATCTCTTCCAGGTACAGGACGTCTCTCATCGCAAAAACATTGTTTTACGTAAAAGACAATTTTGTCAATGGCCCATGCCGAAGGGGCGCGGGGTGGATCGGAGATCAGGGCCAGGAGCTGTCCTGGTCGGGGTCACCGCCGTCCGACAGCAGGCGGATGTCCGACTCGACCATCATCGCGACCAGCTCGTCGAACGACACGGTGGGCTCCCAGCCGAGCTGCACCCGGGCCTTCTTCGGGTCGGCGCACAGCAGGTCCACCTCGGCGGGGCGGTGCAGGGACTGGTCGGTGACGACGTACCGCTCCCAGTCGAGCCCGGCGGCGGCGAAGGCGGCCGCGGCCAGCTCCCTGACCGACTTCATACGGCCGGTGCCGATCACGTAGTCCTCGGGCGTGGCGGCCTGGAGCATGAGGTGCATGGCGCGCACGTAGTCGCCCGCGAACCCCCAGTCGCGCCGCGCCTCCAGGTTGCCGAGGCGCAACTCGTCGGCCAGGCCGAGCTTGATGCGGGCCACCCCCAGCGAGACCTTGCGGGTGACGAACTCGGCGCCGCGTCGCGGCGACTCGTGGTTGAACAGGATCCCGGACACCGCGAACATGCCGTACGACTCACGGTAGTTCTGGGTGAGGAAGTGCCCGTACGCCTTGGCCACCCCGTACGGCGAGCGCGGGTGGAAGGCGGTGCGCTCGTTCTGCGGCGTCTCGCTGACCTGGCCGAACATCTCCGACGAGGACGCCTGGTAGAAGCGGATCTGGCCGCCGGCCGCCGTGCCGCCGCGCGACACCCCGGAGCACACCCTGATGGCCTCCAGCATGCGCAGGACGCCCATCCCGGTGACCTCGGCGGTCAGCTCGGCCTGCTCCCACGACATGGGCACGAAGGAGATGGCTCCCAGGTTGTAGACCTCGTCGGGCTGGACGCGTTCCACAGCGGAGATGAGCGACCCCTGGTCGAGGAGGTCGCCGCGCACCACCTGCACGTCGGCGAGCAGCTTGCGCATGCGCGACACCCGAGGGTTGGCCTGCCCGCGCGCCAGCCCCCAGACCTCGTAGCCCTCGCGGAGCAGGTGCTCCGCCAGATAGGAGCCGTCCTGGCCGGTGATGCCGGTGATCAGAGCTCGCCTGGCCAACGGTTCCTCCCCTATCACTGCCGCGTATGTTTGGGACGGAATGTACAGCTAAGGCCGTGTCGCAGCATCAGCACACCTAGAACACGTTCCACCGAATCTCGCTCGGGCAGGCCAACGCCGCAGTTCGCGCGCCCTGCGGAAGAGATGAGGAACAATTCCAGACGACCTACCGAATGGTAGCCTTTTCGGACTAAGGTCATCTTTCATGGTACACGCCGGACACAGCGTGCCTACCGGCAGAGAAAGGGGTGTCCGTTGCGGATCGCGCTGCTGTCCTACCGCAGCAAGCCGACCTGTGGGGGGCAGGGCGTCTACCTGCGCCACCTGAGCCGTGAGCTGGTCGCACTCGGGCACCACGTGGAGGTGTTCTCCGGCCAGCCGTACCCGGAGCTCGACGAGGGCGTGATCCTCAACGAGGTGCCGAGCCTGGACCTCTACCGCGACGAGGACCCGTTCAGGACGCCCAAGCTGCACGAGTACCGCGACTGGATCGACTGTCTGGAAGTCGGCACCATGTGGACGGCCGGCTTCCCCGAGCCGCTGACGTTCACCCTGCGCGCCTACCGCGAGCTGAAGAAGCGCGTCGGCGACTTCGACGTCGTCCAGGACAACCAGACCCTCGGGTACGGCCTGCTGGGCATCCAGAAGCTGTTCCCCGTGGTCGGCACCATCCACCACCCCATCAGCGTGGACCGGCGCATCGAGCTGGAGGCCGCGCAGGGCGCCAAGAAGCTGTCGCTGCGCCGCTGGTACGGGTTCGTCAGGATGCAGGCCCGCGTCGCGCCCCGGCTGAGCCCCATCCTCACGGTCAGCGAGTCGTCGCTGGCCGACATCCACCGCGACTTCAACGTCCCCCAGGCCAACATGCGCCTGATCCCCCTCGGCGTCGACACCCGCTACTTCCACCCGCGCCCGGACAAGCCGCGGCGCAAGGGCTCGATCGTGGCCGTGGCCAGCGCCGACTCCCCCATGAAGGGCGTCGCCACGCTGCTGCGCGCGGTCGCCAAGCTCGCCACCGAACGCGACGTGAACCTCACCGTCGTCAGCAAACCCACCCCCGGCGGGCCCACCGAGCAGCTCGTCCAGGAGCTGTCGCTGCAGGAACGGGTCCGCTTCGTCCACGGCATCTCCGACGACGAACTGGGCGAGCTGATCGCCACCTCCGAGATCTCGGTCGTCCCCTCCCTGTACGAGGGGTTCTCGCTGCCCGCGGTCGAGCACATGGCCTGCGCCACGCCCCTGGTCGCCAGCCGTACCGGGGCGCTGCCCGAGGTGGTCGGCGACGCGGCGGTCCAGGTCGCGCCCGGCGACCCCGAGGAGCTGGCCGCGGTGCTGCGGCGCCTGCACGACTCGCCCGAGGAGCGCGAACGGGTGGGGCGCGCCGGATACGACCGGGTCATGGAGCGCTACACCTGGCACGTCGTCGCCAAGCGGACCGTCGAGGCGTACCACGAGGCCATCGCGGCCCACCGCCGTACCCGCTGACTCCCCCCGGCCGAGAATCCCCTTCCCCCTGACCACAAGGAGACGGATCAAGTGCTGACCGTGGACTTCGCCCGGCTGCCCGTCGGGCCCGGCACGCGCGTGCTCGACCTGGGCTGCGGCGGGGGCCGGCACGCCTTCGAGGTGCTGCGCCGAGGCGCGGACGTGGTCGCCTTCGACATGGACCAGGCCGAGCTGGACGGCGTGGCCGGCATGTTCTCGGCGATGGACAAGGCCGGCGAGGTACCGCCGGGCGCCACCGGCGAGACCGTCCAGGGGACGGCGCTGGACATGCCGTTCGAGGACGGCGGCTTCGACCGGGTCATCGCCGCCGAGGTGCTGGAGCACATCCCCGACGACATGGCCGCGATGCGGGAGATCTTCCGGGTGCTCAAGCCGGGCGGCACGGCCGCGATCACGGTGCCGAGCTTCCTGCCCGAGCGGATCTGCTGGGCGCTGGACGAGGACTACCACACCGCCCCCGGCGGCCACGTCCGCATCTACACGCTGGCCGAGCTGTCTGCCAAGCTGAAGTCCGTCGGCTTCGTCATCGGCCCGCACCACCACGCCCACGGCCTGCACGCGCCGTACTGGTGGATCAAGTGCGCGGTCGGCGTCAACAACGACGAGCACCCGCTGGCCAAGGCATACCACGAGCTGCTCGTGTGGGACATCATGAAGCGCCCCGCCGCGACCCGCCTCGCCGAGGCGCTGCTCAACCCGCTCATCGGCAAGAGCGTGGTCCTGTACGTCAGGAAGCCCGCGGCGTGATCGGCCGCGAGGAGGTCGTCCGTACGGCCTTGAGCATCGCGGCGATCCAGCAGCAGGACGGCGGCGTGCCGTGGCCCGAGGGGCACGTGGACGCCTGGAACCACGTCGAGTGCCTCATGGCCATGGCGGTCGCCGGGCTGGAGGAGCCCGTGCGGCGCGGCTGGGAGTGGCTGGAACGGCACCAGCGCGACGACGGCTCCTGGCCGATGAAGCTGGTCGGCGGCGCCGCCGTCGAGCGGGGCGGTGAGACCAACCACGCCGCGTACGTGGCCGCCGGCCTGTGGCACCACCACCTGGTGACCGGCGACCAGGAGGCCACCGAGCGGCGCTGGCCGATGGTCAAGGCCGCCCTCGACTACGTCGTGGGACTGCAGACCGGGCGCGGCGAGATCGTCTGGGAGCGCGACGCCCAGGGCCTGGCCTCGACGTACGCGCTGCTCACCGGCTGCTCGTCGATCCACCAGGGGCTGCGCTGCGGCGTGCTGCTGGCCGAGCGTCTCGGCGACCCGCAGCCGCACTGGGAGCTGGCCGCCGACCGGCTGGCGCACGTCCTGGCGGCCCACCCGGAGGCGTTCGCCGACAAGAGCCGCTTCTCGATGGACTGGTACTACCCGGTGCTGGGCGGGGCCGTGCGCGGCGCGCAGGCGTTCGAGCTGATGGAACGCGAGTGGGAGACGTTCGTGGTGCCCGGCCTCGGGATCCGGTGCGTGTCGGACGAGCCGTGGGTCACCGGAGCCGAGACGTGCGAGCTGGTGCTGGCGCTCGACGCGCTCGGCGACGGGGAGCGGGCGCGACGGCTGTTCGCCGACATGCAGCACCTCCGGCACGAGGACGGGTCGTACTGGACCGGCTGGCAGTTCGCCAACCGCAAGCACTTCCCGCACGAGCGGTCCGGCTACACGGCGGCCGCGGTGGTGCTGGCGGCGGACGCGCTGGAGGGACTGTCGGCGGGCGCGGGGCTGTTCCGCGACGTGAGCGCGCCGCCCGTCCCGCCGTCGGACCCCGACCGGTGCGGCTGCACCCCGGCCCGCGCCTGAGTCCCCCCGGTTTCCCCGTCCGCAAGGGCTTTTGCGGTTTCTTTGCCGGTGAGGCCGGAGCGCCGTACCGGGCGGGCGCAAGCAGGTCACTAGCGTCGTGAGTGGCCGTACGAGGCGTCTTCGGGGGAAGCGTGGGCGACACGGGCACGACTGCGTTCTTGCACCATGACGGGATCGATCCGGCGCCCGCGCCCCCGGCCACCGGCTGGCGCAGGCTCCTGGCCCGCGACTTCGAGGAGGTCGCCGCCGGCCCCTGGGCCGCCGGACCGGACCGGCGCGGGGTCGAGGAGGCCGAGAGCGCGTACGTCTCCGGCTTCAACGCCGCCCTGTCCCGCGACTCGGGCACCCTCCCGGCGCTGCTGGACGGGCTGCCCCGCGAGCGGTGGACGTTCGCCTGCGAGGGCGCGGGGGCCGCGAGCGCGGTGCTCGACCTGCTCACGCTGTCGCGGGGACGGCGCCTTCGCGACCTGCTCTCCGGACCGGCCGCGCGCCACCACCACGCCGTCCACCTCGGGGCCGGGCGCGGGTACGCGCTGCTGCGCCTGCCTCCCATGCGCGGGGCGTGCCGGGGGCACCCGCTGCTGCGCTGGCTGGCCGTCGACGGGTACGGGTTCCAGCGGGGCCTGGAGGCGGGCGTCCGCATGCTGCACGAGCGGGCCATGCCGGGACTGCTGACGCGGGCCCGCTGCGCGACGTCCGACCAGGGGCTCGGCCGGCTGCTGTGGCACCACGAGCGGGCCTCGGCCGAGCCCGTGGCCGACCGCGTCGCCGGGTTCCCGGCGGGACGGCGGGGCGACCTGTGGGCCGGGGTGGCCTACGCCGCCACGCGCACGGGCGGCGCCACCGGCGAGGAACTGGCGCTGCTGGCCGAGCGAGCGGGAGCCGACGGGTACCGGTCCTGCCTGGCACAGGGGTGCGCGTTCGCGTCGATGGCCGTGGTGCGCGAGGGGGCGCTGCTCGGGTCGGCCGTGCTGGCCGCGCCGATCCTGGCGGGGACCGAGCCGGAGGAGGCCGCCTCCTGGGCGGACCGGGCGCTGCTGGCGCTCGGGCACGACGCCCGTACGCACGACGACTATCTCGCGTGGCAGGCGGAGACCCGGCGGGCCTGGTCCCACCGCCACCAAGCGCTCGCCTGCTGACCCCGGGACCCGTCAGATGCCGGGGCGGACCCGTTCGAGCACCCGCAGCGATCCCCGTACCTCGACCTCCTCGAACGCACCCGACTCCAGCGCCCGCACATACACCCGGTACGGCGCCTGACCGCCGTCGGCCGGATCGGGATAGATGTCGTGGAAGACCAGCGCCCCACCCGGCGCGACGTGCGGCGCCCAGCCCTCGTAGTCGCGCGTCACCGGCTCCTCCGAGTGGCCGCCGTCGATGAACAGCATGCCGAGCGGCGTGCGCCAGAGCCGGGCCACCCGCTCGGAGGCGCCCACGACGGCGATCACCTCGTCCTCCAGCCCGGCGGCGGCGATCGTGGCCCGGAAGACGGGCAGTGAGTCCATCCTGCCGGAGCGCGGGTCCACCAGCGTGGGATCGTGGTGCTCCCATCCGGGCTGGATCTCCTCCGAGCCGCGGTGGTGGTCCACGGTGACGACCACGGTCCCGGCCTGGCGGGCCGCCGCGCCGAGGTAGATGGCCGACTTGCCGCAGTACGTACCGATCTCGCAGATGGGGCCCTTGGTGCCGTAGCGCAGAGCCGTCTCGAACAGGGCCAGCCCCTCGTCCGGCGGCATGAAGCCCTTGGCGTGCTCGGCGGCGTCCAGGAGATCGGGCGGCATCATCATGAACCGCACCCTAACCGACATCCCTCCCCAAGACCGAACAAGGTTCCGGTGACCCCTTGCCCGGCATTCTGCAACCTGTTCTACTTGGCACGTGAATCAGCGCGCCCGCATCGCGATGCCCGGCGACGAGGTCGACGCCTTCCTCGCATCGGCCCGCAAGCTGCAGCTCGCGACCATCAACCCCGACGGCACACCGCACCTGGTCACCATGTTCTACGCGCTCGACGAGCGCGGGAGGGTCTGCTTCTGGACGTACGCCAAGGCGCAGAAGACCCGCAACCTGGAGCGCGACCCGCGCGTGACGTGCCTGATCGAGACCGGTGACGACTACGACCAGCTGCGCGGCGTCCTGCTGTACGGCAAGGCCGAGCGGGTCGACGAGCGTGAGGCCGTCCTCGCCATCGGCCTGCGGGTCGTGCGCGGGATGACTCCGGGCGTGGCCGACGAGCATCTGCTCCCCTATGTCGAGCAGACCGGCCGCAAGCGGGTCGGATTCGTCGTGGAGCGCACCAAGGTGGTCTCATGGGATCACAGGAGGCTCACGTGAAAGTCAAGGTCGATGAGATGGTCTGCGAGGCCAATGCCGTGTGCATGGGGCTCGCTCCCGAGGTGTTCGATGTGGACGACGACGACCAGCTCCACATCCTGCTCCCCGAACCGCCACCCGAGATGCACGACCGCGTACGCCATGCCGTCCGGTCCTGCCCGAAAGCCGCACTCTCCCTGGAGGAGTAGCCGTCCCCCAGGACAGCCCGGAGGAGGAACCCCTCATGCGCGCCGCGCTCCTGCACGCCGTAGGCGACGACAAGCTCGACATCCGTGACGACGTCACGCTGGCCCCCGTCGGCCCCACCGAGGTACGGGTCCGGGTCAGGGCCACCGGCGTCTGCCACTCGGACCTGTCGGCCATGTCCGGCGTGCTGCCGCAACCCGTGCCGCTCGTCCCCGGGCACGAGGGCGCGGGCGAGGTGCTGGAGGTCGGCGACCACGTCACCACCGTCCAGCCGGGCGACCACGTCATCATCAGCTGGCGCCCCGCCTGCCAGGAGTGCCACCTGTGCGTGGGAGGCCAGCCGCACCTCTGCATGAAGTACACCGTCGAGGCCTTCAGCAAGGGCAACTTCCGCTTCGGCGGCGACACCATGGCCTTCGGCATGGCCGGCTGCGGCACCTGGGCCGAGGAGGTCGTCATCCCCTGGCAGGGCGCGATCAAGATCGACGCGGATGTGCCGTGGGAGGCTGCGGCGCTCATCGGCTGCGGCATCACCACCGGCGTCGGCGCCGCCGTCAACACCGCCCGGGTACGCCCCGGCTCCACGGTCGCGGTCATCGGCTGCGGCGGCGTCGGCCTGTCCGTCATCCAGGGCGCCCGCCTCTCCGGCGCCAGGACCATCCTCGCGGTCGACCCGCTGGAGTCCAAGCACGAGCTGGCCAGAAAGGTCGGCGCCACCCACGCCGTCACCCCCGACGGCGTCATCGGCGCCCTCGGCGAGCTGACCGGCGGCCAGGGCTTCGACTACGCCTTCGAGGCGGTCGGCAAGGGCGCCACCATCCAGGCCGCCTGGCAACTCGCCCGCCAGGGCGGCGACGTGGTCGTGGTGGGCGCGGGCGCGTTGGACGACATGGTGTCGATCTCCGCGTTCAGTCTGCTGTTCGAGGGCAAGAGGCTGCTGTCCAGCGTGTACGGCGAGGCGGACGTCCGGCACGACTTCCCGTACTTCGCCACCCTGTACAAGGCGGGGCAACTCGACCTCGACTCCATGATCAGCGCCCGCATCCGCCTGGCCGACCTGAACGACGCGGTGGCGGCGTTGAAGGGCGGCGAGGTGCTGCGCCAGGTCGTCGTCATGGACTGACCTGCTGGGCTCTGAAAGGCAAGGTCCCCACGAAGGGCCCGCTACGCGCGGAATCGCGCTCGGGCGCGCCCCCCAGGGGGCTCCCGCCCCTCGCGCACCCCGGCCCTGACCGGAGCCTTCAGATCATGCGAGGCATTGATTGTCCAGGCGTTTGGCGATCTTGATGTCGGCATCCTTGGCTTCGCCGTCCGACATGCGATCGACCGTACAGGCCCTAGTAGCGGCCGAGGGTGCCGCGGCGCCGGGCGAGGTGTTCGAGCCGGTTGAACAGCACCACCCCGGCGAGGGTGATGAGCAGCGGCTGGGCCAGGAGCCACCCGAGACCCCAGCCGGTGGGGAGGGCGGCCAGGGAGTGCCCGCCGAGCAGGATGTCGCGCATCGCCTCGATGCCGGGCGCGACGGGGACCAGGAGCCGGCTGAGGAACGCGATCGGGTCGGGCATGGCGGCCAGGGGGACCAGGGTGCCGCCGGCGATGGCGTAGACGGCCACGGACAGCTGGGTGATGATCTCGATGCGCTTGAACACCAGGGTCAGCCCGCACAGGATCAGCGCCAGTCCGCAGGTGCCCAGCACGATGGCGGCGAGCGGCACGATCACCTGCGCGTCGAAGGGCAGCTGCCCGCCTCCGACGGCGATGGCGGCGGCGCCGGTGGCCAGGACGGCCAGCGCGGTGGGCAGGGCCGCGATCACGGCCGCGACCTGGCGGCCGAGGATGAGCGCGGCCGAGGGCAGCGGGGTCAGGTAGGTCTGCTCCAGCACGCCGGACTGGATGTCGCCCAGGTAGCTCCAGAACACCCGGTTGACCTGCTCGTGGATGAAGGTCAGCGCCACCATGCCGAGCAACACCGGCAGCAGCAGTTCCGCGCGCAGCTGCCCGCGTCCCATGAACAGCACTATGAGCAGGTAGAACAGCGGGAAAGTGATCATCTGGATGAGGACCTGGCGCCATCCGGCGGCGAGGTTGAGCAGGCCCTTGCGGACTTCTGCGGCGCATCCACGGGCGAAGGTCACGATGACTCCTCCAGGGCTCGGCGGTGGTTGCGGGCGAACAACAGGCCGCCGACCGCGGTGAGCGCGAGCGTGTGGGCGAGCAGCCAGGGCAGGGTGCCGCCGCTCCAGACCTCGGCCAGGGTCCGGCCCTCGAACAGCGTCTGGCCGAGCGCCTCGACGCCCAGCGTGGTGGGCAGGACCCTGGCCAGGACGGCCAGCCAGTCCGGATAGAGGGCCAGCGGCAGGAACGAGCCGTTGAGCAGCAGCACCAGCGAGGCGAACAACGACTGCAGTGCCCCGATCGCCGGCGAGACCAGCGCGAGCGCAGCCAGCAGGAACGTGAAGGCCAGCACGTTCGCCGCCAGCAGCAGGGCCGGCACCAGAGCCGCCCAGCGCACCGGGATCGCGATCTGGGCCGTCAGCGCGGGAACGAGCGCGGCGACCGCGGCCACCGCCAAGCCGAAGATCGAAGCGGTGATCAGCCGGCCGACCATCGGCAGCCACGGCGGCGCCGGGGTCATCTGGGCCTGGGCGAAGGTGCCGGCGCGCTTCTCCTCGATGAGGTCGGCCACCATGACGAGCGCCGCGTACTGCAGGAACCAGTAGCCGCCGATCGCGACCAGCGTCCGCGGCAGCAGATCCTGGCGCAGCTCGCCCTGGCCGAGCACGAACTGCAGGCCGAGGTACATGGTGGTGCTGATCAGCAGCGTGATGACGTGGCCGATCGGATGGGCCAGTTGTACGCGCAGGCCCTTGCCGATCTCCGCGCGCAGGGCGTCAAGCAGCATGGGAAGCCTCGTTCACCAGGGCGAGGAACACGTCCTCCAGGTCGGGCTGCACCTGGGTCAGCGACTCCAGGACGGCCCCCTGGGCGCGCAGGCGCTCGACCACGTCGTACACCTCACCCGGATGGCTCACCCGCACGCTGATCGTGGTGACGCCGTCGCGGGTGACGGCGTCGAACCCGGGCGGCGCGGCGCCCTCCACGCGGATCTCGTACCTGTCCCGTTCGCGGAAACCCGCCAGCAGCTCCTGCGTGGGCAGGTCGGCCACCAGCCGCCCCTTGCGCATGACGGCCACCCGGTCGCACAGCTCCTGTGCCACATCCAGCTGGTGCGTGGTGAGCAGGATGGTGGTGCCCAGCTCGCGGGCCTGCTCGGCGATCCAGTGCTTGACGGTACGGGTCGCCTCCACGTCCAGGCCGAGCGTCGGTTCGTCCAGCAGCACGATCGGCGGGCCGGCGATCAGGGCGGCGGCGATCGCGACCTTCTGCTGCATGCCGCGCGAGAAGCCGCCGACCTTGTCGTCGCGGCGCTCCCAGAGCCCCAGGTCGGTCAGCAGGTCCTGGGCGCGTTCGGCGACCTGGGCCTTGCGCATGCCCTTGAGGCGGCCGAAGTACATCAGGTTCTGCCAGGCCGACAGGCTCCAGTAGACGTTGCGCGAGCCTTCCAGCACGGCGCCGAACTGCGCCATCGCGGCCGAGCGCTGCCGGGTCACGTCGAATCCGCCCAGCCGGGCCTGACCGGAGGTGGGGGTCAGCAGGCCGGCCAGCATCTTGATGGTGGTGGTCTTGCCCGCGCCGTTGGGTCCCAGGAAGCCGAAGACCGATCCGGCGGGGATGCGCAGCGACACCTCGTCAACCGCCCGGACCTGCGCCGATCCGTACACCTTGGTCAACGCGTCGATCTCGATCATGTCATCTCCTCGATTCGGGGAACCCCCGGCTCCGGAGTCGGGGCCGGGGGGAGGCGGTCAGAGCTCCGCCAGGACCTCGATGTCCTGCGCCGTGACGTCGCGGGCCAGCGCGAACGCCGCGGCGGCGGCGGGGATGCCGGGCACGGCCTGGCGGGCCGCCTGGAGACTGGCGGCCGAGTCCCACCGCCAGACGCCGACCCACGTCTCGTCGTCCAGCCGGCCGAGGCGCGCCTCGGTGAGGCCGGGCACGGTGGCCCTGATCGCGGTGACCAGAGCGGCGTGCCGGGCCTGGACCTGCTCGGCGTCAGCGGGGTCGGCCTGGAAGCGGGTGACGTTGATGACCGTCATGGCTGTACCTGCTCTCTAGAGTTGACTTCTAAGGGATGAATCTAGAGATAGACTCTAGCCATGAGTGATGTCAAGCGGCCGAACAAACGAGCACAGAAGGCCAAGGAGACGCGCCGGCGCATCCTCGCGGCGGCACTGGAGCTGTTCGAGCAGGACGGATACGGCGCGACGAATCTGCAGGACGTCGCCGACAAGGCGGGCGTCGCGGTGCAGACGATCTATTTCGTCTTCGGCAACAAACGCGCCCTGCTCAAGGAACTGGTCGATGTCACGATCGCGGGCGACGACGAGCCGGTGGCCACGATGGACCGGCCCTGGTACGTCGCCGCGCTGGCCGCCGGGACCGCCCAGGACATGCTGCGCGCCTACGTCGCCGGCACGACCTCGGTCCTGGAACGCGTCGCGCCGATCGGCAAGGTGCTGGAGGCGGCGGTCGCGAGCGACCCCGAGGTGGCCGCGCTGTGGCCGCACGACGTCGATCCCCGGTACGTCGTCCAGCAGGGTGCGGCCGAGGCGCTTGTCGGCAAACCCGGGGCGCGAGCCGAGGTGTCGGCGGAGGAGGCCGCCGATCTGCTGTACGGCCTGCTCAGCCCCGAGCTCTACCTTCTGTTCGTGAAGGAGCGAGGATGGCCGCGCGGGCGCTGGGAACGGTGGGTCGGCGAGACTCTCCGCGCCCAGCTCTGCGCGACCCGCCACGCCTGATCCTGCCTGGGGCCAGGCCGGATCACGCGTGAGGCCAGGCCGGATCAGGCGTGGCGGCGGCTGCGGTAGGCGGCGGTCTTGGCGCGAGCCGTACATGCCGCGCTGCAGTAGCGGCGCGAGGCGTTGCGGGTCAGGTCGATGTAGACCGCCTCGCACTGATGGGCCTCGCACGCGCCGAAGCGGTCCGGGCCGTAGCCGTCCACGATGAGGGCCAGCGCCGTGGCGAACTCGCCGCCCAGGGCCTCCACCTGGGTGCCGCCCGACCCGTGGAAGTGGAGGTGGAACGGCTGGCCGACATCCTCGACCAGGTACGGCTGCGCCCCGTACCTGCCGATCATGGCGTTGATGCGGGCGGCCTGGTCCGCCGGCCGCTCCGCCAGCAGCGCCTGCCGCAGCTCGACGGCCAGCTCGGCCAGGCGCCGCCCCGCGTCCGGGACCGCGCACAGGGCGGCCCCCGTGCGGTCGCCGAGCTGGACGGCGAACGTCGCCGCCAGCTCCTCGCCCGCCGGCGGCCGCACCGCGGCACCGCCCCGCCAGTGCGCCGTGGCCAGGTTGACCAGCTCGGCGATCAGCGGAGCCTGCCGAGTGACGTTACAGGCTATTTCCACTTGACTAGTAACTCCTTCCCGTGTGTCATAGGCGTAATCCAGTTAGATGGTAACGGAGTCGCCATGCTCACGCCCTATCGCCGCCTGCTCGCCCACCCAGGCGTCCCTCACCTGCTCGTCATCGGGCTCGTCGTCAAACTGGGCACGCCCGTGCTCAGCCTCGCCCTGCTGCTGGCCGCCGTCGACCGGCTCGGCTCCTACGCCACCGCCGGCCTCGTGCTCACCGGACACGCCCTGGCCCTGGCCCTGTGCGCGCCACTCGGCGGGCGCATCGCCGACCGGTACGGCCCCCGCCGGGCCCTCACCGGCTACCTGGCCGCCCACGCCCTCGCCTACACGCTCCTCCTCCTCGCCCCACCCTCCCTGATGATCGGGGCCGCGGCACTGCTCGGCGCCACCACGCCGCCCGCCGGATCAGTCGTCAGAAGCGCCTGGCCACGACTCGTCCCCGCCGCCTCCCTGCCCGCCGCCTACGCGATCGACAACGCCGTCAACGAGCTGACGTTCATCGCCGGCCCCCTGCTCGTGCCGGTCCTGACCCTGATCGTCCCGGCCCACGGCGTGGTGACCACCGCCGGCGCCGCCATCCTGCTCGGCACCGCGCTCCTCCTGACCTCCCCCGCGGTACGGCAGGCAGCGCCCGCCCCTCCGGGCAGGCTCCGCCTGGCCGGGCCGCTCACCCACCGGCGCGCCCTCCTGCTGCTGACCATCGCCGCCCTCGGCACCTTCACCTTCGGCTGCCTGCGCATCGCCACGGTCGCCTCGGCCACCGCCTTCGGCTCCGCCGCCTCCGCCGGCGTGCTGATGGGCCTGCTGTCGGCCGGCGCCCTGCTCGGCACCCTCGGGTACGGCGCGCGGGCCTGGCCCGTCACCGGCGGGCGCCTGCTCGTCCTGCTCTCTCTCGCCGAGGCGGCCGTCCTGCTCGGCGGGGGCTGGGCGCCCGGCTTCGTGACCCTCGCCGTCCTGATCGGTCTGGTCGGGCTGGTGACCGGGCCGCGCGACGCCGTCGTGCCGGTCCTGCTCGCCGAGCACGCCCCCGCTCGCTACCGCACCGAGGTCTTCGCCTGGCTCAACACCTTCATGTGGGCCGGCTACGGCCTGGGCACCGCCGTCGCCGGCCGGCTCACCGGCCTCCACGACTCCGGCGGCGCCGCCTTCGGCGCCGCCGCGG